>JAFZWX010000199.1 GCA_017617145.1 Treponema sp.
GGCAGCAACTAAAACTGCATTTCTTCTTTTTTGTCTTGTAAGATTTTTAAGCGAAAAATTAATTGAGCTTTTCATTAGTCGCCTCCGTGATTCAATGCTTTAAGCGGTGTAATTTTAAGTGCCGATTTTACAGGGCTAAGATTGCTTATTAAACTTCCGCCAATTGCAATTATTATTGTAATAATTATGATTGCAGGGGTCGGACTGAATCTGAGTAAGCCGCCGCCCAAAATCATTTTTGCAATGCTGTTTGTAATTGTGATGTTCAGTGAATTGAAGATTGCCATAATAATGCCGGCAACAATTACTCCCGCAATTGAAGAAATTGAAGTGAGAATAAGTGTTTCGCTCATAAACAGGCGGCGTACAAATTTCTTTTCGGCACCAATTGCGCGCATTGTTCCAATTTCACCGGTTCGTTCTATTACAGAAACAATCATTGTGTTCATAATGATAATGAATACTACAATTGCAAGAATTATAATGAGGATATTGAATACAAGACCTATTCCTTCTACAGACTGTGAGTAGGAATATGCAGCCGCACGCCAGTCCATTGCATAAACATCAAGACCTGCTTCCTTAAACTTTTGATTAAGAACGGCTATGATTGCATTTGTCTGAAGCGGATTATTTACCTTCATAAGAATGTAGTTCCAGGCTCCATCATCTGTTTTGTTAAGTTCATCTCGAAGAGTTGTGTCTCCAAGAATAGAATCAAAGTCATCAATGCCGCTGCCAAGGAAAGAATCTGCATCGTCAAACTCAAACAAATCATCATCGAACGAACTGAACAAATCATCCTCGTCCATTGTGTTGAGTGAAAGGTCTACAGAATCCGGAAGCTCCTGACTGAATGAAGAAGCATAAGTAAGGTCGGCAAAACTTCTTGCAAAAGCCGGATTACAATAAACAATCTGGAACATTGCAGAATTTTCGTTAGGAGGATTAAAGATTCCCACAACCTTTGCTTCACGAAGAACAGTATTTGCAGTTGCACCAGCACACAAAACTGTGTCGCCTACATGAAGTTCGCGGCTGTATAAAGATTCATAGGCTTTTTTTACACGGGTATCAATCATAATTTCATTTGTATCGGGAGCAGGATAAGTTCCTTCTACAAAGTTTACACTTGGAAAAGTATTCCAGTAGGTGTTATTTTCTCCCGCAAAAAGCATTGAAATTGGCAGGTCATCAAAACCAAGATCGTCGCGGTCTGTAAGGTCAGACAAATCCATTTCTACACCGTATGCTACAAGAATCTGTGCAGAAATTAATTTTGTGTGACTTTTAATTCCGTCTGTTTCATTTACAATCTCCATAACCTTGTCCAAGTCTGGAATTGCAGGAAGCAGCGGAACATCTGTTGTAATGTTTGTTGAATTTACACCAAAGATATCGTTTATTACTCCCTTGTCGGGATTTTTTCCAATAGCAATATCACCGGTGTAATTTGCACGAAAATCCTTTTCAAGTCCGCGGTTTACAGACTCCAAAAAGGAGTTACCCAATATTACGATTGCTACACCAAAAATAAGAAAGCACGCAATGATTACAGTTTTTGACTTGTGCTCCTTAAGGTTTCGCAATGCAAGTTTAATAATCTCTCTCATTAGTTAGACTCCACATTGTAAACATCAGAGCCTGCTTTGTGCTCGTCGTTTTTAATATTACCGTCAAAAATATGTACTACGTGATCGCACATCTGAACAATTCGTGAATCGTGAGTAGAGAAAATGAAGGTTGTCAAAAGTTCCGGGTCGCGGTTCAAGTCTTTCATAAGAGAAAGAATTTGTGCAGAGTTTACAGAGTCAAGGTTTGCAGTTGGCTCGTCGGCAAGAATTACAGGTGCTTTTGTTACAAGGGCACGTGCAATTGCAACACGCTGGCGCTGACCACCACTGAGCTCGCTAGGCTTATGTTTTTCCCAGTCTGTAAGACCTGTCTTTTCCATAAGATAGTGAATCCATTCTTCCTTTTCTTTTTTGCTGAAGGAATCTACAGGACAGGCAAGGTCTTTGTTTTTTGATTCAAGAAGCAGCGGGAATTCGATATTTTCATAAACGTTCAAAACAGGAATAAGGTTGAAGGTCTGAAAAATAAATCCAAGATGTGAACGGCGAAGTGCTGTAATGCGCTTGTCCAATTTTGTTGGAACCGTTGTTTTGATTTTTTTGTTTTTCTTTTCGTTGTAGTTGTTTAAGCGTCCGGCATCAAGCTCTGTGTTTTCAAGATTAAAGCCGTCGTAAACATCAATTCCGTCTATGATAATTTTGCCGGAAGTAGGAAGGTCAATAAGTCCAACCATATTAAGGATTGTAGACTTACCGGAACCAGAAGGCCCCGAAATTGCGGCAAACTCGCCTTTTTCAATACTGAAAGATACCCCTTTTACAGCTTCTACGCGCTGCTTACCAAGTGGGTATGTCTTGTGAACATTGTCTAAAGTGATTACAGACATTGCGGTACTATCTCCTGTGTTTAAGTATTATTGTACTAATACGATAATACAGTTATATAATATAATTGTCAATATAATTATATAACTTTAAAGATAATGAATTGGTTACAAAAAGGGAAGAAAAAATTGTATAGGGCCCTTCGAGAGCCTCAAGAACCCCATAGATTACAGTACTGACTTCAAAAACTGTTGAAGACGTTCGCACTTTGGATGCTGGAAGATTTCTTCAGGGGTGCCCTCTTCTTCTATGTAGCCGCCGTCCATAAACATAACGCGGTCTGCAACCTCGCGGGCAAATCCCATTTCGTGGGTTACAACAACCATTGTCATTCCTTCGTGAGCCAAGTCCTTCATAACTTCAAGAACTTCGCCTACCATTTCGGGGTCAAGGGCACTGGTTGGTTCATCAAAAAGCATTACATCGGGGTGCATGGCAAGAGAACGAACAATTGCAATGCGCTGCTTCTGACCGCCGCTCAAGGTTGAAGGATAAACTTCTGCTTTTTCGGGCAGTCCTATTCGTTCAAGCAGGGCGCGAGCCTCTGACTCGGCTTCTTCTTTTGTTTTAAGTCCAAGCTGAACCGGAGCAAGCGTAATATTTTCCATTACAGTAAGATGCGGGAACAAATTAAAATGCTGGAACACCATTCCCATTTTCTGGCGGCAGGCATCAAGGTTTGTGGCAGGGTCTGTCATGTCGTTGTCTTCAAAAATGATTGTACCACTGTCCGGGGTTTCCAGTCTGTTCAGGCAACGAAGAAAGGTTGATTTTCCAGAGCCCGAAGGACCAATTACTACAATTTTTTCACCCTTTTTAATTGTGGTAGACAAATCCTTAATTACATGAAGATCGCCAAAGCTTATTTTGAGATTTTTTACTTCTATTAAAACATTATCTGTCACTGCGGGCCATCCTTTTTTCGAGTTTACCAAAAAGCTTTGTAAGACCTACGGTAAGAATAAGATAAATTACGGCACAAGTAAGAAGAGGGATCCACGCATTGTATGTTGCGTTACGAATCATGTCTCCTGCCTTTGTCATATCACGGACGGCAATAAAGCTTGCAACAGAAGTTTCTTTTATAAGAACAATGAATTCGCTTGTATAGGTTGGAAGACACGCCTTTGCAGCCTGAGGGAATACAATCTTAAAAAGTGTCTGCCATTTGCTAAGGCCAAGGGAACGTCCTGCTTCTGTCTGTCCTTTATCTACTCCCTGAATTCCTGCACGGAAAATTTCTGTACAATAGGCCCCCGAGTTTAGTCCATAAGAAATAATGGCTACTAAAAGACGCGGCAGATGAAGAGGAGCAAATACTACAAAATAGAAAATCATGAGCTGAGTAGCAAGCGGGATTCCGCGCAGAATTGTTGTATACGCATTTGCAATTCCACGCAGAATTTTGCTGTCTGAGATTTTCATAAGGGCAAGAATGCAGCCGATAACAGTTCCAATTAAAATGGCACAAATTGCAATAAGGATGGTAATTCCCAAGCCTTCGAGGATAAGCAGATAACTGTCACCGGCAATCATCGTGTCGTAGATGGATTGTCCCAGATTGGTAAAAAATGAAGTCATTAAGAAACCTGTTACAAATGAGATTCCCGGGTCAAGCCCGGGAATGACATGTCATTGTCGGGCTTGACCCGACAATCTTATTTATTTTCTAACGATAATAACCTGTTCAGAGGCAAAGTATGGAACAGAAAAATCTACGTTCTTTTTGCGTTCTTCTGTTACAGACATACCGGCAGCAATAAAATCAATTGTTCCAGCCTGAAGAGCAGGAATAAGGCTGTCGAATGCCATATCAAGAACTTCAAGCTTCATTCCGGCAGTCTTGGCAATCTTTTCGCCCATTGTAATATCAAAACCTACGATTTTCTTTCCTTCTACATATTCAAATGGAGGGAAAGCAGCATTTGTACCAAGTACTACAGTTTCACCGCTTGTTGTTTCACTTGCAGGAATCTGGATATTTCCATCGGCAGGCATGAAGGCATTTACAAGCTTTTCATAGTCACCGTTCTTCTTCATTGCATTGATTGTTTCGTCAATTTTTGTAAGAAGTGCTGTATTGCCTTTCTTAACTGCAATAGCATATTCTTCTTTGTTTTCTGCAAAATATGAATCGCGGATAATTTTAAGTGAAGGATTTTTCTTTACAATTTCCTGAGCAGGAAGTTCGTCAAGAATTACACAGTCAATTGCACCGTTCTTGAGGTCAAGTGCAGCATCAATTCCGCTCTTGAAAGAAACAAGGTTTGCGTTTTCTACTTCTTCCTGAACAAAAAGTTCACCTGTAGTTCCAGTCTGAACACCGATTTTCTTACCGGCAAGGTCTGAAACTCCCTTAATATCTACTGATGATTTTTTACAGCCTGTAATTGCAACAAGTGCAAGAGCTGCAGCTAATAATACGATTTTTTTCATAATTCTAACTCCTGAAGTTATATAGTAGATTTAAAAAATAACACTTTATGGTGATGTTTTCAAGATAGCGAATGGTTAGTTGACGTATTGAAATTATGATACGAGTTCGATGCTTTTCTGAAGCTCAAGTACTTTTTCCAGTGGAAGACCTATACATCGAGAAACTTTCTCTGGAGAATCACCTTCTTTTAGCAACGCTATGGCATCTTCTTGTTTGCCTTCAGCCTTACCTTCGCGGAACTTACGAGCTTTTTCTCTTTCTAAATCCATAAACTGCTTCCTCCACTGAGAGTTGTGTTTGGCTTCTTCAACCAGTCTGGAAATCTTTTCGGTAAAACTGTTAGATCCCTTTTCTTCGGGTGACATAACTAGTTTTAAGAAAGCCTTCTGCTTATCATCTAGTATTGTATCATAGTTTTTGGCAATAAAAAAGTATTTGTAAGCTCGGTCGTTTAGCTTAATATCAGGATTTTCCATACATAGATTCTCAAAAGTGTACTTTGCAAGACCTTTTCCAAAAATATCAGGAACACAGATAAAGATTACATAACTATCCTTTAAATCCTTGTAATCATCTCCTTGATTAAGCTCTTGAACATCAAGAATTCCCTGATAATACCTTGCCCGCTCGGGTAATTCTTCCGTGTCGGTAGCCTGCATTTCAAGATTATAAGCCTGTGATGAACCTACGGCATAGACATCAAGTCTTACACCTTTCTTTCCGTAATCAACTTCAATTGATTCTTCTGTATGCATTGTAATGTGATCAATCTTAATCTGTAAAAGAATTTCTAACAGTTCCTTACAGACGTCAGGGTTGTTGTGCATAACCTTGTAGAAAATAAAGTTGTTGGCAATTGTTGCGTTCTTCCATTTTTCCTCGAGTGTAATATTTGCATCATCTCTGTTTCTATTTGGCTGATTCATAGTCAGTCCTCCATTATTTTTGTATGGAGCCTCACAGAGCATACTACCCTACACACGAGGCTCCTTATACAAAAAATTGGAAAAAACTGGCAGTTTTGTCAGTGTTCAACTAATGTACATTTTGATGTGTTTTTACATATATAATATTGCAATTTTTTTTCAAAATAGGAAGTTTTTGAGGAAAAATTTACAAAAAAAACAATTACAATAATTTTTGCCACTTCATAACATATGTAACTTAGTTTGTTAGGAAAAATTCAAACATGTTTTAAATATCTTTATATTATTCTGCTAACAAACTAAAATCAAAGTCATCCCCTTGATAACCTGCATTCTCTATAGATTTGTTAACCCAATTGCTATAATCAATCTTAGTAAGATTAAAATCATCATAATAATCATATATAAAGGAAGCATTATTATTTAATCCAATAAGATTAAGTTCTTCAGTATTCGCAGCACCCCAATAATTATTTGTAAAATCAAGACTTGGAAGATGAGAATAATCGGCATCAGTTGCATCGATTATAATGCCAGAAATATTTATAAAATTATTCTCAATGAATCTGAAATCGCCTTCAACTTGTGGGGTCGAATTAAATTCTATTGTTGAATTTATTAAATTATTTCTCTTAAAATCTCCTGCCATGTATGATTGAAACATAACTTTTGCATCTTCAATATCATTATTTTGTATATATAAAGTTTGAGGGTGATAAAAATGCATAAAGAAATCCTTTTTAATCCTATTATTCATAATAATCATGGTACGTGATCCTGGATTTCCGTAAGACCATGATTTTAACTGTAATCCTGTTTCAAAATCTGAATCAACAGATATGAACAATTTTTTATCCCAGTCACAGTTGTGGTAAATATATACTGGACATACACAAGTAGATTCAATTACAGTTTTATCAAAATAACAAGAACCCGTTTCCTTTTCTCTCATTTCATTAAATGGCTTATAAGCATACTCAATCTTACAATACTTAAAGATATTCCCCGATTTATAATTATATGAATCATCTAATTCCAAATTTATAGAATTATTTGATATTCGTATTCCTTCCCAATAATAAACAGAAGATATGTTCTCTCCTGTATTAACTCCTTTATTATCAGCTGATTTAGTAAAAATAATTTTATCACTAACAGTACCAATCGCATTAATTTCACCATTGACTTTTAGATAATAACCACCAGCAAACTCAATCTGTACACCGGGTTCTATAGTCAAAACGGAACCTTCTTCAACCAAAATATTTGATTCAACACGATACGGACTTTTTGCCTTTGTTAGTTTTAAATCACTACCTGTTAGCACTCCTCTCAAAATAGAGACTTGATTAGTTATTGTTATACTATCGCTTACTGTTGTACTAATATTTCCTGATGCATCTTTTATAGTTACATAAATTGAATATTCACCATTACCTGTATAAACCGCTTTTGGTAGTTCACTCAAATCCTTAGTAAAACTTATAGAATAATCTTGCCAATCTAAAACTGATGGATAAAGGTTTTCATATTCTGGGGCTTTTATCTGAACAGCCATTTTAGAAACACCAGACCCGGTTTCTGAAACATCTAATTTCATAGATAATGCTGCTGAATTAGTAAAATTAGTTCCATCATTGATTTCGACAGAAGATAAGACTGGCGCAGTTTTATCTTCAAGAACATATTCTCTCTCAGCACCAATTGTGCGTTCTTCAAGCGGTTCAAAATCATCTATTGTGATGCTCTGGCTATCCCAACCGTCCTTGCTAAAAGTAATTGTATGACTTCCACTTGCAAGAATGTTAGTTGCTGTAAATGCGCCATCGCTTGTAGTACGAGCAACAACATCATCCTTATCCTTTGTTGTAACAGTAACTAAAATGTTTGCATTATCACTCATTCCATCAAGGAAAATATACCCCTTAAGTGTCGCAGAATCAGGAATCATTTCAAGACTACCTAAATCAATAAAATCACTAGCAATAACAACAACATCACTAGTTACCTCTGGGACATTTAACTTGCTAAAGCGAACCTTTTGAAAACCAAGAGGAATATGCTCTAGTTCCCAGGCACCAGTTTTATCTGTAGTCATACTATATTTTTCAGAATCCAAACCATCTACTGTAACTGTAATTCCACTAGCATCTTCTGTACCAGCAAGCGAAATAACACCCTTAAGAGTATTTGCAATTGCCTTCATTTCTACAGTGAGCACGCCGTATGTACTATCAGTCAAAACCGGGATTGTTTCTGCTTTAGCTGATAGCAGAAAATCTTCTTTTTCAAAGCGTACGCCACCTGGATAGTTTCCACTTGGAACTGTAAATTCGTACATACCATTTAAATCTGTTATACAGGTATAGTCTGTTCCAACAAGCTTTACAGTTATATCCGAATGATCTGTACAGCCTTCTAGATTTACAATTCCACTTATTTTACCAGTTGCCCTTATAAGTCTAACTGAATCAAGATTCAGTGATGAATTATTGTTAAGCGAGACAGAAGAGCCTGTAAACGAACGATATCCTTCATAAGAGTAAGAAAGAATATACTCGCCCGGAGTCATTCCACTCAATGCATAAAAACCTTCTTTATTAGAAAGCGCGCTGTATATTTCTTGAGTGCTAGTTGTTTTTGTTGCGGTAATACGAACACCTGTATAATCTGTTTTACCTTCAAGAGTTACGGTACCATACAAGGAACGCAGACTTATAGAAAGAAGCATATTAGAAGGATTAGACACAATTCCGCTTGAAACAATAAATGGATCTGAAACTCCTGTGTTAAAGCCAGATTTTGTTGCCTGAATCCGATATGTTCCTGGTGTGATTCCAACAATTGCATAGTGTCCGCTTACATCGGTTATAGTAGAATAAGAAACAGAATTATCTTTTTCATTCGTAACAAGGACTGCAATTCCTTCGTTTGTAGCGGCAGATTCAAGAGTAACAGTACCACTTACAGAACCAGCGCTGGATTGCAATATAACGCTCTCTGCAACGGTAATAGTTTTTAATCCTACATCTACAGTAACAGAGCTGTTTGTTATAAAACCAGTTCGGCTAAAAGTAAGAATATAGCTTCCTGCATCGATATCGGAAATTGTATATACACCTTCTGGATTTGTTGTAGTTGATTTTGAAATTTTTGAATCGCTTGAACTTTGCAGCAAAACTGTTGTTCCTTCAAAACCACTGCCCATACCGGCAAGTACACAGGAACCTGTTATAGAATATGTAGTTTTTTCGGAAATTATAAGTTCATCAAGATTAATTTTATCTCCTATTGAAACAGATACATTTGGTTGAGTTACATTTTTATAACCAGGATAAGCCGCAGTAATTGTATATAGACCTGGCGCAACAGAATCAAAAGTATATGTTCCGTCTGCAGAAGAAAGCGCATAATATGATTTTGATACAGGATTATTCTGGGCATCATATTCTGCTGCTCGTTCTGCTATAACGCTTACACCTGCTTTTGTAGAATTTTCAACTTTAATTTTGCCGGAAATTGAACCGCCGTCTTCTTTTAATACAATTCTTGCTATGTTTGTTACTCTGGCTCCCGTAATTATTATGTCATTAACAGACTGTCCTACATAGCCATCCTTATGGAATTCCACGCTGTAAGTTCCCGGCGTTACATCATTTATTGTCCAGTTGCCTGTTTCTGTTGTGTTTGCGGTATAGGAATGAACATTTGCGGCATCTGTCAGGACAATGCTGATACCAGAAAAATCTGAAATTTTATCTCCCAAAAGCACAGAACCTTTTACAGTTCCTTTTGCATAATACAGTGTAAAGTCTGAATCGATTATGGCTTTTGGTTCATCGCTTGTTTCTGTAAACAAAAGAATATTTTCCTGTTCTGAATAGGTATAACCGGCATACATTGCCCTTATTGTATACATTCCCTGAGGAACACCTGTCATACTGAAGGTTCCGTCTTTCGAAGTATAAGCGGCAAATGAAGTACCCGGAATAAAAACCGTTATTCCTGTATGATCAGATTCTTCTTCTCCCGATTTATCATATTTTAAGGCTTTTCCGGTAATAGTACCTGTTGGCTTTAATATAACCTGGCCTAAATCTGTTCCTGTACCTTCATCAGGGATTGTTTTTATTTGCACAGAAACAATTGGTTCGCCGTTTTCGTCTGTTTGAACAACAGCTGGAGTACGTGCGGCTCTGGCAGCTCTTGAATTGATTGCAGTACCTGGAGCCTTATTTGAAAAATAAAAATCATAAGACTTGCTTGTATCAAGGCCATCTATATAGAAGGATTCTCCTATTTTTCCTTCTTTTACAAGGCCTGGTAAATCGGAAGATGAAATATAAACTGTGCTGGAAGCAAGTTTTGTTTTTACTTCATCGCTTAAATTCTCTGCCAGTGCTAAAACACCTGTTATTACACCAAGCCGACTTGCAGTTTTTCCTGCATTAAGATTATATTTGGCGGTTACAACAGCACTGTGATTTTCACCGGAATAGGCAATGGCACGGACAGTTTTTGAACCTATGATATTAAAAGGACCTGTGTATCGGTTTGAAGCATTCGTTGGAACTGAATCGTCTGTTGTATAATAAATATCTGCATCGGAATCATCTATATTAATGCTGATAGTTTTGAATCCTTCTGAATAATCACCTGCGGCAGGACTTAAAACAGGAACAGCGACTTTTTTTGATTTGGATTCGGTAGAATTACTGTCATCTACATTATGCTGACAAGAAAAAAGACAGAACAAAGAAATGACAACCAGTGTGAAAAGGAAAAACTTTTTAAGCATAAATACTTCCTCCTTATTTTATTCATTAAGTATATTTCCCATAATATTAAAAGTCAATTTTAAAATGGAAAACTACATAGACCTGTGTTAAAATAAAAAAGACAAATTCAAAAGGAGCATTCCATGGAAAATCAAACAGGAAATAAATCAGAAGCAAATGAAATTCAAAGTGAATCGCGGCTGACTTTTATGGAAGCTACAAGCATCATTGTTGGGCACGGTGTTGGAGCTGGAATTCTTGCGGTACCGTATCTTGCGTCGCGGGCACCCTGGTGGGATTTTCTTTGGATTCTGGCTGTGGCTTATGCTGTGAATCTTTTGCTTCATTTGATGATTGCGGAATTGTCGCTTAACAACAACGGAGCTCAGTTTGTAAAATGTTTTGAAAACGAGCTTTTTACCGGGCGGTTCAAAAAGGTTGCCACCTGGATTGTATTCGGCTTCCTTGCATTCAGCGTTTTGTGTAATGTTGCAAGCTTTATAACAGGTTCTGCGGCGGTTTTCACAAGCTGGTTTGGACTACCTTCGTGGGCCGGAATGCTTATCTACTATATAATAGCGGGACTTGTTGTTTTCTTTGGAATGAAGATTGTGGGAATCTGCGAAAAGTATTCTGTAATTGCGATGGTTCTGGTTATAGGAATTCTTTTTGTAGCAACTGTTACTTCTCAAACCAGCGCACTGCCACACACCTTTATTGCTTCTACTAACGCAATGGCACTTTACAGTACGGTTGCATTTTCGCTTTCGGCAGTAATGAGTGTACCTCAGGTTGTAAAAGGAGTTAGCGGCGACAGAAAAAAGATAATAGGTGCGATTGCAACTGGAACAGGTATAAACGCTTTTCTTATAATTGTTGTTACTTTTATGACACTCTTGGGCGCAGGTCAGGCAATCACCAAAAACGGTGCACTTGTTGATTTAAGTGCAAGCCTTGGCGGCTGGGTAAGCATTGTAGGATACGTTTTCTCGCTGCTGGCACTTTCCACTTCTTTCTGGGCAAATACTCTGAACATGCGCGACATAATCAATGAACAGACAAAATGGAACCTAAGGCTCTGCTGGCTTTTGGCAACACTTCCATGTCTTATTCTTGCTCTTTGCGGAATGTCAAGCTTTGTAGGATTTGCAAGACTTGCAGGAGTGATTCAGGTTCTCACGGGAATTGGAATTATTATTGCTTATAATCGTTCAAGACGACGTGCAGGACAAAGTCTGATTTGCGGAAGATTTGGAACCTTGCCATTCCAGATTATAGTTATTTTGAGTTCAATAATGGCAACTGTGGGCTCAGTAATTGCGGTGAAATAATGAATTGTATAACTCAAGTTGCAGGAACAATACTTTCTCTTTTGGATGCGCCTTCTGATGCGCAGATGGCACAACCTATAGCCGAGGTGCTCGACAAGGCGCAGGAAAAATTCACCAGTCCAAAATGTGATCGCGTTGTGATGTATAACCCCGATGCCATTGCACTTTGGATTTATAAAAAATACTACAAAAAATATTTTGCTCAATTGGAGCAGGCCACAGATTTGATTCTTCCAATGCTGTCCGTTTTTCCGCCGGTTACGCCGGTTTGTTTTGGCTCAATGTATTCGGGACTGCAGCCAGAAGTTCACGGAATCCAAAGCTATACAAAGCCAGTGCTACGCTGCGAAACAGTTTTTGACCGTCTGATTGCCGCCGGTAAAAAAGCAGCGATTGTTTCTACCGAAGGAGATTCCATAAGCCTGATTTTCCTTGAGCGCCAGATGGATTATTTTATTTACAAAACAGTAAAAGAATGCAACAACAAAGCCGCCGAACTTATTAAGAACGACGAGTACGATTTGATAGTTCTTTATAACACAAACTACGATTACTGGATGCACCGTTCTTCGCCGACAGGTATTCCTGCAAAAAATGCACTGAAGAAAAATGTGGAAGAATACCTTTTGCTCAAAGACCTTATAAAATCAGAATGGCAGGGCAAACACAAAACCGCACTTGCCTTTGCCCCCGACCACGGCTGTCACCGCTGGATGGGACTTTTAGGAACCCATGGTATTGATGCACCTTGCGACATGAATACGGTGCATGGGTGGAGTTTTATATAATAAAGATATTATTTATTTTGCCATTTCATCAAGCATTGCCTGCACGAGTTCGGGCTCAAAAAACTTTTTATTTATGCGGTCAATTTCGGCCATGGAATTTTCGCTGCTGCCACAATCCCACCAGCATACTGCCATTCCATATTGACGCGCAGTTTTTGTAAGATACTTTGCCCACGCAAGCCTCTCTTCATAAGGCAAAGGCCCTTTTTCTGCACCAGTTTCGCCGATTACAACCGGTATACCCTTTTTTACATACTGTTCATTAAGCTCACCAAGAAGATTTGCAATATTATTCTGCATGCGTTCCGAAAACTTATTCTGATCTTCGTCGCGCCAGCCGGGATATTTATGAACAGTTAAAATCAGTTTATCGTTTGCAGTATCCTGTGGCATTTCAAACAAGCCTGTCGAAAATATTCCTCGCTCTTCATCATCCATCTTTTTCAGGACAGTTTCTATATGCGTACAAAGCCCCGGAATCATCACAAAACGGTTTGCATTATTTCCGCCGGTAGCCCTTATTGCATCAAGACAAACCTGATTATATTCATTCAAAACTTTGTATTCTGCAAGACATTCAGAACATTCTCGATTGTCGCACCAATAGCCTTTTATACTTCCATCAAGATTATAAAAAGCACTTTTCATTCCAGGCGTCCATTCGTGGTCGGTTCTATCTCTGTAGGTAGCTGGATGTTCGTCGCGCGAATTTCGTGGTTCATTCATTGTTTCAAAAATCAGGTGCTCGTCATAACCATTATTGAAAGCAGTTGCAATTTGAGTCCAGATTGAATTTAAAAAGCGTTTTGATTCTGCCTGATCTTCTGGGTTCGAGCTTACAATGTAACCGTCGGCATAACCAAGTGGAGAAGGCATTTTGCGTTTTGAATATTCCCAGCTGCTGGAAGTTTTACGGATTGTATTTTCGTGCTCACCGTGCACCGAATGATGCTCATTCAAAATTACGTAGTAACCTGCCCCAATTGCATAATCAACAATTGTTTTTACGCGTGTCATAAAATCAGGGTCAATCGTATATTTGTCGTCGATTATGTGATCAAACCAGGTAACTGGAATGCGGATTGTTCTGTAGCCATTGGCGTAAGGAAAATCAATAAGTTCTTTTGTCGTTTCGGTTTTTTCCCAGTGAAATTCAGTTTCAATTCCCTGTTCCCAGTAATTTGGTTGCCAGCCAAAAGAATGGGCATCAAAAGTGTTCCCAAGATTCCAGCCAAGCTGCATCTGTTTTACAAGGTCAATTGCAGGAATTGAAGTGTCAAAACTTTTACTGCCAGTATCGATAACAGGTTCTGAAATTATTTTATTTTGCGTAAGACAAAGCCTTGTAATTTTATATTCAACAGGAGAATCGGTAATACACCAGATTTGAATCTGATTAATTGAGTTCTTAAAATCCTTGTTCAACAACAAATATTGAACCCGACGTTTTCGTTCGCAAAGCTGATTTTCGGTAGTTTTGTCATCATCACCATACTGGCATTGAAGTCTGAATGGAAGATTTGTTTGACCACCATCATCACACGGTTCATAATCAATTCTGATATATCGATAATCTGAAGCATCAAAATTATTTAAATTAATAACACCGGCCTTCCATTTTGTATCAAGGTGAAGGATTTTTGTCGTGCTGTCATAAGTTCCGCAATCTTCTATAGAATCCGAGGACTTTTTCCAGAATTTTATTTTTGAAAGGTCAATATCATAATCTTCAAGTGGCTGAGAGATTTCATCTTCAGAGACTGCAAAAGGTTTTATTTCAAGTTCAGAATTGTCGCCTGGTACTGAAGTTTTATTTTCTGCACCTGATTCAGCTTCCGGCTTGAGAAACAAGTTACATCCACAAAACATAAAAGCAATGATGATTAGAAAAATAAGCTTCTTAAACATAATATCATTATAGCATGGAAAAATGTTAATATTTCAAATAATTTATTTTTTTTCTTGCTCATTATGATTTTTTTAGTAAAATAAACCTATGAACGAAAATAAACCATTACCGCCGTGGGCAAACCTTATTCCAGAAGATGCTTTTATTTCATACACTCCGACCTACAAAGTTGGCGAATATTTTGACCGCTTCCACAAGGAATCATTTCGGCCGGCTGATTTTGCATCCCTTACTTATTATTTTTTCGATCCAACCGAGCACGGTTACCCAAAAGATAAAACTTATCCGCTTATAACTTTTTTACATGGAACTTCAAACGCACTCGAAGGTGATGTCTGTATAAATTATGCAGGAGCAGAATTTTACTCAAAGGATGATTATCAAAAAACACTTGGTGGAGCATATCTTCTTGTTCCTCTTGCAAATGAATACCGCGGTGAAGACGGTATAGTAAAAGGTGGCTGGAGCGAAACACCAACAAAAGTCCTTTATGAATTAATAGATTCGTTTATAAAAAACAAAATGAGCGGACACTGTGCAAAAAATATTTTGATTGGAAATTCCTCGGGTGCCTGGATGACCTTTAATATGGGCAACGACTACACTTCATTTTTCGATGTTCTTATTCCTGTTGGTGCCTGCGAAATTCCTGATGACAAAATGCTTGACCTCTACGACGAAGAAAATGTAAGCCTTTTTTATGCAATAGGCAAACACGATGAACTGAATAATTTTGATACACTTGTCCGACCGCGACTCGCACGATTACAGGCAATGAAAAACTGCTTTATCTACACACCGGAATGGGTGCAAAACGGAGACAAAGGAATTGCGTCAATTTATGTCGGCATAGAAATGGGGCAGCACTGTCTTGTAAACCCAATGCACTGTAACCTCATGTTTGACGACAGAACTCCTATGGAACCACGCCTGCCAGATGGAGTTACAGGCTGGATTTCGAGTTTGCTCAAATAGTTCTTATTTTTCCCTTGACTTGCCGGTCTTGTTATCATTAGAATTCTTTTATGAATTCTAAAACTACTTCAATTCTTGCCAGTTTTGGTCTTGTACTTACCGCTGCAATCTGGGGCTTTGCATTTGTTGTTGTAAAAGACAGCCTTGATTATGTTGGCGCTGTTTATATGATTGCAATCCGTTATTCAATGGCGGCAATTGTAATGGGACTTATTTTTATTAAAAAATGGCATCAACTTGATGCCCGCTACATTCATCACGGCCTGCTAACAGGATTTTTTCTTTTCACAGCCTACACAACTCAGACAATCGGCTGCGATTTTACAACAGCCGGAAAAAATGCTTTTCTTACAACAGTTTATGTAATTTTAATTCCTCTTATCAGCTGGAGACTGTACAAAAAACGCCCGGGCTGGTATGTGTTTGTTGCGGCGATTCTTTCTTTGACAGGGATTGGTTTGCTGGCCCTTGGAACTGGCGACACAGCAGGGCTCAACAAAGGTGACGCATTAACTCTTGTATGTGGTCTTTTCTATGCCCTTCACATAATCTGGACAGCAAAATACAACGACCAGGGCGACGACACTTTGTTTTTAACACTGCTGCAATTTGTAGTCTGTGCCCTTCTTGGCTGGATTTTTGCCCCTGTTTATGACGGTGCATTTCCAACTGCAGCCGTACAAAACCCCAGAGTAATCAGCTCCATGCTCTATCTTGGACTTTTAAGCACCATGCTATGCTTTAGCCTTCAGAACATAGGATTAAAATACGTTCAGTCTTCCCTGGCATCGCTGTTTTTAAGTTTTGAATCAGTATTCGGAGTTTTGTTCAGTACACTTTTCTTACACGAAAAACTCACGCTAAGAATGGGGATTGGTTGTGTGTTGATTTTCGTGGCTGTGGTATTAGCAGAAACCCGGTTCCAATTTCGAAAAACTGACTCAACAAACGAGAAGACATAGAAAAAGCCCTTGTGCGGAGTAGAAAATGACATCGTGCAACTTCCTTCTGTTGCGCGGTGGCATTTTCTACGGGAGCACAAGGGCTTTTTCCATATGATTCCGTATCTTTGTATCAGATTTTAGAACAGTGTTGCTATCAAACTTGCATACTTCTCTACAATCTTAAATCGCATCATTTCCTGCTTTGCAGAAAGTTCTTCGCCAACTTTGAAGCTGTTTGGAAGCAGTGCAATTTTTGCAATGCGTTCGCAGGTTCTGAATCCGTTTGCAGGACTGTCTTTTGTTGTAACTTCTTTGTAAATCAAATCCTTAACCTGTTCTGTCTGAAGCAGCTTTTCGTAATCTGAATAATCAAGACCGTTTTCCTGTGCATACTGAACAACAGCGTCTTTTGCAGGAACAATAAGTGA
>JAFZWX010000029.1 GCA_017617145.1 Treponema sp.
ACCAAGTTTTGAACATGATAACTGTGGTATTGGTGCAGTTGTTAATATTGACGGAAGCAAAACTCATAAAATTGTTGATAATGCTTTAAGTATTGTAGAAAAGCTTGAACACAGAGCCGGTAAAGATGCCAGCGGAGAAACTGGAGACGGTGTTGGTATTCTTGTTCAGATAAGTCATGAGTTTTTTAAAAAAGCAGCAGCAGATCTGGTTGGAAATCTTGATGAGCGTGAATATGGTATTGGGCAGTTTTTCTTCCCTTCGACAGGCTCAGGGGCCACAGGGATTGTTGACACTGAAAAATCTCGCTTCGAAAAAGTTGTTGCTGTAGAAGGACTTAAGTTTCTTGGCTGGCGCGAGGTTCCTGTAAATGCTGATGTTCTTGGTAAAAAAGCACGCGACTGTATGCCGCAGATCTGGCAGGCCTTTATTGAAAAACCAAAGGATTGTGAAAAAGGGTTGGACTTTGACAGGAAGCTTTATATACTTCGTAGAGAATTTGAGAACGGGGCGTTGCGGGGTGTCCCCGCAGAGGGGGTAGCGGAAAACTGCGAAGCAGGTTGCAGCGAGGGGGAGACTTCCCCCACTTACATCTGTTCTTTGAGTTCCCGTACGATTGTTTACAAAGGAATGTTCCTGGTTCACGAACTGCGAACCTTCTACAGCGACCTGCAATCTGAAGATTATGCTTCGGCACTTGCGATTGTTCATTCACGCTTTAGTACAAACACACAGCCAAGCTGGAAGCGTGCACACCCTAACCGATTTATTGCACACAATGGAGAAATCAACACAATTCGCGGAAATGTTGATCGTATGCTTGCGCGCGAAGAAACTATTGCTTCTACAAAACTTTCTGCCAGCGAGCTTAAAAAAGTTTTGCCTGCCGTAGATACAAGCGGTTCCGATTCTGCAATGCTTGATAATACTCTTGAATTCTTTTTGATGAACGGAGTGCCTCTTCCACTTGCAGTTATGATGTGTATTCCAGAACCTTGGAAGCATGATGACAATATGCCGGTTCATAAAAAAGATTTTTACCACTACTGGGCTACGATGATGGAAAGCTGGGATGGTCCTGCGGCAATTTTGTTCAGTGATGGGGATTTGCTTGGAGCAACTTTGGACCGCAATGGTCTTCGCCCGAGCCGCTACTATATTACAAAAGACGGCATGCTCATTTTGTCGAGCGAAGTTGGCGTTCTTGATATTCCTGAAGAAAATATTAAAGAAAAGTCACGTCTGCAGCCTGGTCGTGTTCTTTTAGTTGATACTGTTCAGAAAAAAATTATAAGTGATGAAGAATGCAAAAATTATTACGCAGGCCTTTATCCTTATGGTGAATGGCTTGATATGAATCTTGTTCATCTTGCCGACCTTAAGATTCCTAATAAAAAAATTCCTGTTCACACTCAGGAAGAACGAAATATTTTGTACCGTGCTTTTGGCTGGAATTACGAAGATGTAAATGAAATGATTCTGCCAATGGCACGTAATGGTGTTGAACCAACTGCAAGTATGGGTGTTGATACTCCGCTTGCCGTAATGAGTGAAAAACATCAGAGCCTGTTCAGTTATTTTAAGCAGCTTTTTGCTCAGGTTACAAACCCGCCGATTGACAGTCTGCGCGAAAAAATTGTAACAGACACAACTGTTTATGTTGGTAAAGACGGAAACATTTTGGAGCCAGCAGCAAAGAACTGCCGCGTACTCGAAATTAATAATCCGATTTTGACAGGAACAGATTTGATTAAGATTGCAGCTTTGAATCAACCGGGGCTAAAGGCAAAAACATTATCTTTGTTATTTGATTTGTCACACGGATTCGAAACGACTAACGTCGTTTCAGAAAGCAATTTAAAAACTGCCTTAGATAATTTGTTTGTTCAGATAGATAACGCGTACAGTGAAGGCTGTAACATCATCATCCTTAGCGACCGTGGAGTTGACCGTGAGCATGCTGCTATTCCTGCAATTCTTGCGGTTAGTGCTGTTGAACAGTATTTAATCCGTACAAAAAAGCGAACTGCTGTTTCCATTATTCTTGAAACTGCAGAGGTTCGCGATGTTCATCAGGCTGCAATGTGTCTTGGTTATGGTGCGCGTGCTATAAACCCATACCTGGCACACGAAGCAATTGCAGAACTTATTGACCAGAAGCTTTTGGATAAGGATTATCACACAGCAATTGATGATTACAACAAGGCAATTATAAACGGCATTGTAAAAATTGCGGCCAAGATGGGTATTTCTACAATTCAGTCTTACCAGTCTGCTCAGATTTTTGAAGCTGTTGGAATTGCAAGTGATGTTGTTGAAAAATATTTTACAAATACAGTCAGCCGTGTTGGAGGTGTTGGGCTTCGCGAAATCGAAGAAGATGTTCGTTATCATCATAATCAGGGCTTTGATCCTTCCGGTCTTACAGTAAATACACATCTTGATTCTGTTGGTAATCATAAGTTCCGTCGTGGTCCACAGGCTGAAAGTCATCTTTATAATCCAGAAACAATTATTGCCCTGCAGCAGTCAACTCGTAACGGCGACTATGCACGCTTTAAGGAATACACAGCGTTAGTTGATTCTAACGACCATCCTCATACTTTGCGCGCTATGCTTGATTTTGATTTTGCAGCCGGCTCCGGAGAGATTCCAATTGACCAAGTTGAAAGCGTTGACGAAATTGTAAAACGCTTTAAGACTGGAGCCATGTCTTACGGTTCGATTTCTGAGGAAGCCCACAAATGTATGGCAGCTGCAATGAACCACCTGCACGGAAAATCAAACAGCGGTGAAGGTGGTGAAAAGCCTGAACGACTTGGAACAGAATACAATAGTGCAATCAAACAGGTTGCTTCGGGTCGTTTTGGCGTTACAGAAGAATATCTTTTAAGTGCCAGCGAGATTCAGATTAAAATGGCACAGGGAGCAAAGCCTGGTGAAGGTGGACATCTTCCTGGTAAAAAGGTTTACCCTTGGATTGCAAAAACACGTTATGCAACTCCGGGTGTTGCTTTGATTTCGCCGCCGCCACATCACGATATTTATTCTATTGAAGACCTTGCCCAGCTTATTTACGATTTGAAAAATGCAAACCGTGCTGCCCGCATTTCGGTAAAGCTTGTCAGTGAAGCAGGTGTTGGTACAATTGCTGCTGGTGTTGCAAAAGCCGGTGCTCAGGTAATTCTGATTAGTGGTCACGATGGTGGAACAGGTGCCGCGCCAATTTCTTCTATTCATCATGCGGGCTTGCCTTGGGAACTTGGACTTGCAGAAACTCACCAGACTTTGATTCAAAACGAATTGCGTGGACGCGTAGTAATTGAAACTGACGGAAAGCTTATGAGTGGCCGCGATGTTGTAATCGCAGCTTTGCTTGGTGCAGAAGAATTTGGTTTTGCCACAGCTCCACTTATTGCAATGGGTTGTTCTATGATGCGTGTATGCCAGCTGGATACCTGTCCTTTTGGTGTTGCAACTCAGAATGAAAAGCTCCGTGCAAAGTTCCCTGGCAAACCTGAATATGTAGAAAACTTTATGAAGTTCATTGCCCAAGAAATGCGCGAAATTATGGCAAAGTTTGGAATCCGCACTGTAGAAGAACTTTGCGGCCGTACCGATTTGCTCAAGCTTAAGGATAAGCAGGGATTCAAGAGGGCTGGACTGGTTGATATGAGCAGAGTTCTTGCAGCAAGCACCGCGGAGTCTGAGAAGAAGTCTGCGGTCCCTGAGCCTGTCGAAGGGCCATCAAAATATGATGCCTGGAAAAAAGACCGCTCATTGTTTAACTTTAAGCTGGAAAAAACTGTTGATCTTACAAAACTGGTTCCGGAAGTATTGGGAGGGGAAAGCCTTCCCCTCGCTACAGCCGACAAGCCGTCTTCCGCTACCCCTTCGCCTAGGGGTTCCACTCCTAAGACCCCGATTGACATCCAATCCACCGACCGAACTGTTGGTACAATTCTTGGAAGCGAGATACAGAAAAAATACGGCAACACACTCGCCGATGATACCTTCTGCGTAAACTTGGCAGGAGGAGCTGGTCAGAGTTTTGGTGCATTTATTCCAAAGGGACTAACACTTCGCCTTACCGGAGACGCAAACGATGCATTTGGTAAAGGTTTGAGCGGCGGAAAGCTTGTAATCAAAAAACCGGCTGATTTTGATGGCGATGCAGCTTCAAATATCATAGTCGGAAACGTAGCTCTTTTTGGAGCTACTAGTGGGAAAGCCTTTATAAACGGTGTTGCAGGTGAACGTTTCTGTGTTCGTAACTCAGGTGCAACAGTTGTTACCGAAGGATGCGGAGATCACGGACTTGAATATATGACAGGCGGAACTGCAGTAATTCTTGGCGCTACAGGAAAAAATCTTTGTGCCGGAATGAGCGGCGGTGTAGCTTACGTACTTGATGAAAACCACGACCTTTACAAGCGTCTGAACCACGAACTTGTAAAAATGTATGCACTTGATGATGAAACAACAACGCTGCACGATGCAGAAGACGAAACTCTCTTGCATTCCCTCATCCAGCAGCATGTTGATGAAACAGGCAGTCAGCGCGGTAAAGAGATTCTTGCAGACTGGCCGCACTACAAAACCTGCTTTAAGAAAATCATCCCTAATGACTACTTAAAGATTATTACAGAAATATATGCGGAAGAAGCCGCCGGTAAAGAGTACGATGAAGC
>JAFZWX010000200.1 GCA_017617145.1 Treponema sp.
ATCTATAAAATTTCTTGATGAGATATTATTAAATGCTGTTTACAATCATCATGCCGAAAATGAACATCCAAAGAAAGGTGATGAAAAATCTTCTTTTGATTATTATGATTATCAACTAACCTTAAATGGGAAACATTATAAAGTGATATTAACAATAAAGAATGTTCAGGGACAGGGAAGTATTTATTATCATCACTATCTTGATAGTATAAAAATAGAACCGTCCTCAAGCATGATTCAGCCCTAAAACAGGGTACTGAGCTTTTATTGGACGGCTCAACGGAAGCTTTCGCTACCTAAATTAAATATATCATATTATCTTAAAATGTCAATACAAAGTTTTGTTGTACCAATATCTTTAGATAGATTCCCGTGTCAAGCACGGGAATGACACGGTAATGTCAAGCATGGGAATGACATTGGGCTATAGATTCCCGGGTCAAGCCCGAGAATGACAGGAGGGGGGATTGATTATCTTCCAAAATATTACGCATCAAGTCCATCTTACTTTGCTTAATATCCTTTGGAAGAACCTTTGATTGATGAGGATAATACATTTCTTCAATCTCTTGTTTTGTTACACCAAGCGTATCTCTAGTATGACCTGAAGTAAAACCAGGAAGAGAGATACCTGGCTTTATCAATACCCTTACTACACTATAAGGAGAACCAAGATTAATTCTATATGCTTGTTCTTGAGATAAAGCAGAACAATCTACATAACCTAAACCTCCTGTAATAATATTTTCTGAAACATTTTTAAATGTTACAAAAGAATCATTACTTCCTCCAGATAAACTCTCTGGTGCTTCATAGTTAAAATCAACAACCCCGTAACAACATCCCGCGCGGATACCTGCCATACTAACAGAACAAACAACATTCGTCAAGAGTCCAAGAACATTTTTAGTCGTTTTTTTGGTTCCTTCTATCTTAACATTTTTTATACTAGTTTTATGCTTAGTATTAGAGTTCATTACCAAAGCGGCATTGATATCAAGAGAATAAGCATTACCATTATAAGTATTCCCTGTATACATCGAACCTCCGTTCAAATAATCTCTGGCATCAAAGTCAAAATTGTCTGTAAAATCTAAAACTAACTTATCGCCTTTATCACAACTATAGTATTTTGTGATAAGTGTGTCAATATCGTAACCATATAAATTTTCCCATCCTAATAAACTTGTATCAAGGTTAATTACAGAAAATTTGATATTCATGTTTGGTAATTCCGAAGCATCTTGTTGATTTTTTACAAACAAATCATACACAGATGAAAAACTATCCTTTCCATAAACTGTTCCAGAAATATTTGTATTTGCAAGATTTTCAAATTTCACATCACCAATGATTCCGGATTTGTATGTGCTATTATTTAACTCCTCACCACCTAATGAATAATTCTGTGGCATCTTTACAACATTCTTTTTACTATCCGATGCTTCATATGAAATCTTTAATGCATTCAAGACATCCGGATTACCTCCATCCCACCAATCCATAAATGTCACAATTTTTACTCCAGGGATAATTTCTGTTTCAACAGTCTTACCCTCATCAGCAGAAGTAAGTTTATCCTCATTATAACGTGTATAGTATTCATTTAACAAGTCAGTATTTGACTTGCCAGCTGTTTCCTGTGCTGCGAAATCCATTTTAAATGGCATATTGTTATAATTTGCGACAAGCGTCACATTGCTATTATCCCCAATCTTATCCTTAATTGCCTGCCATGTTTCGATAAAGGCAAAAACATCAACACTTTCAGCACCTGCTGGAATTGACAATTGAATCTTTTCAATACCTGTAAGATCCGCATTTTCAATATTTTCACCAACAGTAAAGTTTTTAACTGTTTGTGCTGCATTATCATAAGCTTCTTTTGCAGCAACAGCATCATTATATTTTTGTTCAACCGTAGCTTTTTCGTTATTAACAAAACGACTTTCTGCACCTTTATATGTAGCCTGAGCAGTTCTGAAATTACTTTCCGCACCGTTTACAAATTCATTCTTTGCACTGTTATATGTTGCCAATGCATCATCACGATCACTTTTCTGATTATTTGCTTCGGTTTGTGCATTAGTAATAAGAGTTCTTACTTGCTCCTCCGAATAATTTCCATTGAATACATAGTTATCTTTAAAATCTTCAACTACATCTTTCGCAAAATTTACCAATTTATCATATTCAGTCCTTGTCAAAGCACCCAAAGAATTCTTATATGTGTTATATGCTTTTAAATATGTGTCATCAGCAGGCTTTTCTTCATTTCCATATGCACCCTCATACGTGCCATATGCTCCATCATATGTATTATATGCACCTTCATATTCACGCCATGCACTTGCATATGGACCTGTTTTATAATTGTCATACTCTTTCTTTTTTGCATCAGCAGTATTATACTTATCTGGGAATAAATCTTTGTTTGTATCATCAAGAGTAATATCTCTTTTTTCCTCTATCTGCTTAACAGATTTTGTAAGCTTTGAAAGTTTTGCAACATCTTCACCATTTACTGGATTTGCAAGACTTTTAACATCATCAGCAACCAAAGCATTTCTTACCTTATTCAAAACATCAACATATGGCTTAACAATCGGATCATCCTTATATTTATCCAAAATGTTAAGTATTGTTTGCATACTGTTAATGGAATCTTCAAATGTAGCTGTGCTCAAAGCACTAATAACAGTTTTATCTTCTTGTTCTATTGTTTGTGGCCACATTGGATTTGGATCCTGCTTTGTTTCGTTTTTTGAACCAGAAAGAATATCGCAGGATGTTACAAAAAGAAATGTAATGCTAAAAAATATAAGAAGGGCTTTTACTGCCCCCCTGGTTATTTGTATAGGTGATTTATTGATTTGTGTTTTCATAGTTAAATTATAGCATGAAATAAGGGATTTGGGAAATGATTTTTTTGTGGATTGCTTCGTCGCGCGCAGATAGGCCTACTTAGTTTCTCGGTGCCTTAGCCGGATCAATTGGCTGACCATTCTGGAAGACCATAAATGTTATGCCTGGTTTTCCGGAAATTGGGTCTGTGCCGGCTGTGCCTAGCTGCTGGTTGTAGACTACGTAATCACCTTTTTTAACGCTTACTGAACCAAGACCGGTGTATGTATAGATTACACCGGTTTTTGATTGTACAAAGAGAACCTGACCAAAGCCGCGGTATACTCCTACATACATTACTGTTCCTTCGCGGATGCAGACTACAGGCTCATTTACCTGGGCGCTGAGCTGTACACCGCCTACCTTTCCTTTTACCTGTGTTACTGTCGGATTTTTTACAGGCCATACGGTGTTCTTGTCGGCTGTGACTGTTGTGCCGTAAGTGCGGGTGTCTGGAGCGGTTGTTGTGGTGGTTGAAGTGCCTGTATTTGCTGGTTCTGCGACCCCTTCGACAGGCTCAGAGACCGTAGACTTGCTTGTTGTTCCTGTGCTTGCTATAGAGGCACTTGTATATATCTTTAATTTTTGTCCAACTTTAATTACTGAATTTGAATCTAAACCATTCAAAGCCATGAACTCTGCCAAAGTCATTCCGTTCTTTTTGGAAATGCTGTACATTGTGTCGCCTTTTACGACTGTGTATTCTTTTGTGGCTCTAGTTGAAGAAAGAGTTGCGCTGCCTGAAGTTGTAGCTTTATTGTCTGTGGCAAGGGCTGCAGCATTACTGATATCGGCAGAAGGAATCTTAAGCTTTTGCCCTACTTTAATTACATCATTTTCTGAAAGATTATTTGCGGCGCGTAATTCGGCTACAGTAATTTGATATTTGCGGCTGATTGAATATAAGGTGTCACCTTTTTCTACTTTGTAGGTTGTGTCTGCAAAAAGAGAGATTGTTGCTGCAAAAAGAATTGCACATATTAAAAGTGATTTCTTCAAAAATGATAACTTCATATATAGATTATCGGCATGGCGGGAGCTTTAATTTACAAGTTCATGAAATAATTTATTTACTTCGATACCGCTGATTTTTTCGTCGATCGGGTAAAGTTCAAGCATTCCATCGCGGCCGCCCTGAAGATGACTTGAAGTAATTCCGTGTCTAATAGAAATATCAGCTTCCATTAATGCCGAAAGGTGGTCCGAAATGCGTACAAGTCTTCCATCAACTGGGCTAAAGGAATCTTTATTATACTTGCCGTTTAATTCTTCCCAGGTAACTTTTTGAACTTTGCCATCCTTGCCTTTAATTCTGTCGGTAAACTCATCGCTTGTATAATAAATTACTTCATCAACATAAGATTTATCCATAAGAGGAACAAGCTCTTTGTTTACAATTTCATCTTCAATTTTTTTTACGATATTCGGAAGCGCATCTGTAGCCTGTTTTACAGGAGAAATAATATCTCGGGTAACAGATTCCGGTAAATCATGAAAGAGTGCACTAAAATAATTGTTTACTACTCGTCTTTCACACATATCAGGATTTGTTTCTCGTCCAAGCAGCAGTGTCATTATTGCAACAAAAAAGCAGTGTCCAAGAACAGAGGTTGCAGGAACACGAGGAGTCTGATTCCAGCGGGTCTGAAAACGAAGCTGTTCAATTTTAAGAAGAAAATCAAATTCCTTCTGACGGGTCATAAGCTTCTGTAAACCTTCCAGATCCAAATATGGCTGAATATCTGCCTTAAGATCACTTTCAATTTTTGAAAATCTTTCCTTTTCATTTACAACACTAAGCATTTCAAGCTCGCGGATTGTTGAATACTTATGTGCGGCATTATAAACATGAATTGAAGCTGCTAAATCATCAGGAATTTTGAACGACCCCGCCTTTTGCCCGATATAAATCGTAAACTCCGAAAAAAGTGAATCATCCGTAATAAGCTGGCGGTATTGTTTTAAAACCCATTCATTGAGCCTCATATATTCACGTGTAAACTCTTTTTTAAGCATCTGCTGGACAGGAGCTTTAATATCGCACAAGGCAATTTTTTTAAGAAGGTCAAACAGCGAAGCATAAGCCATCCATTTCCAGTTTATTTTATTTCCTTTTTTTTCTTCGAATTTTCCGATTATATAGGCAATAACCATTTTTTCGCCGGCTTTATCCATTTCGACTAAATCGAACGGTCTTATAAGGTCATTCCAGCGCTGAATAGAAAATCCTTCGAATATTTTGAGAATGAGTTGTTTATCCATGATTTTTTAGTTACTCAAGCCTTTCTTCTGGTCGGAGTCCATTTTATCCTTCCAGACCATAGCCTTCTTCTTTACTTCTTCTGCTTCGTTTGTACGGCCAATAACTATATAAAGTTTGCGTAGTGCTAAAAGATATTTTATTGCATCGCGCATATCATCAATACGACGTGTAGAAAGTTCATAGCGGTCACGATAGCCGTTTGCAGCTTTATCAAGAAGTTTTTGAACCATTCTTACATAAAGAACAGTTGTTTCATAATCCTGTGCACGAGGATCAAAAAAATCTTTTCCGGCAGTTTTCATATCAATAAGATTTTTTGAAACTGTTGCAAAACGTCCTTCAAGCTCTATAAAAGACCATTTCCACTTACTGTTATCACCAAACGCATCTTTAAGAATCTGAATTTCTAGTCCAAGCTTACGCACAACAAGATATCGCTTAATAACATTTACATTTGTAATTCGTTCATGATAAGGAATAAGATCTGAATATGGACAGTCAATTACGTTTGAAACAATTTCTTCAAGATAGATGATTGCTTTGTAAAGCATTTTTCGTGCATCATTCAAAGCATCATTATTCTTAACTTCCATAAGCTTAAGAGAAAGGCTGTTTTGTGCAACATAAAGGGAGGCAACATAAATCATATCTTCACAAAGAAGAAGCTTTTTATACTCAAGACCAATATCACCTTCGTGCATGGCATTACGCATTGTTTTTTCTTTTTCTAGAGTCTGAGTAATTTTGTCTTTGTACGGCTGGATACATTCATTAAAATGTAACCTTGTCTCTTCTGAAATCTTTGCCATCAGAATCCTCCGCTGTATTTTTCGAGCATTGCTCTTGCGTGTCCGAGTGACTGTTCTGTATCTGAGTCGCCCGAAAGCATTCTTGCAATCTCTGCTACCCTTTCTTCTCCTGTAACATTATGAACGTTTGAAGAAGTAATTCCTCCCGTAACAGCTTTTTCTATCTTTATTTGATTATCGGCATAAACTGCAATACTGGCTAGATGTGTAATGCAAAAAATTTGACGATTTTTTGCAAGGTTCTTCATGTGTAAACCAACGGCTACTGCTACCTCACCGCCTATTCCAGTATCAATTTCGTCGAAAATCAAAGTTTCAACACTATCATTTTGAGCGAAAATCGTTTTTAAAGCAAGCATTACACGCGAAAGTTCACCGCCAGAAGCAATTTTTGCAAGTGGAAGAAGCGGAGTACCAGGATTTGCACTGATAAGGAATTCAATGTTGTCTTTACCGTAAGGACCACATTTTTGTGCAACATCATTTCCTTCTTTTTCTACGAGACTTACTCCAAAATGAGTTCCCTTCATACCAAGTTTTGCAAGAATTGAATCAACTTCAATCGAAAGCTGGTCGGCACATGCCTTACGTTTTTTAGTAATGACATCTGCACGTAAAAGGATTTCTTTTTCAAGTTCTTTAATTTGTGCTGTAAGTTTATCTTTTGCCCCTGCTCCTTCTGCATTTTCATCTATAAATTTCTGAGCCTGAGTGCAATAATCAAATACTTCACTAAGAGGGGCATTTACAGAAGAAGCATATTTTTTCTTTAGATTATATATGAGAGAAAGACGTTCCTGAACTTGAGCTAAACGAGCCGGGTCAAATACAAGCTTACTTTGATATGAAGAATACTCTGCCGCAATATCAGAAAGCTCGTAGAATGAAGATTCAAGTCGTTCATCAAGGGTATGTACATCTTTATCTACATCAGAAATCTGGGAAGAAGCACGACGAATTTTTTTAAGCAGATCAATTACAGAGCCTTCTCCATCATCAAGAATCTTCCCGATTTCATCTACGCCAGAATAAAGTTTTTCGTATGAAAGAAGTCTGGTTTCTTCTTCTTCAAGCTGAATATCTTCATCCTTTTTAAGTTTTGCGTCATTAATTTCCTGAACAGCAAAAGTGGACATGTCTAGTTTTCGCAAGCGTTCACTTTCCGAAAGAGAATACTGTTCAAGCTGGCGTCGTAGAGAAACTAAAAGTGCGTACTTTTTTGTAAAATCCTCTACTTCACTTACGATGCCTGCCCTGCTGTCAAGGAATTTTCTGTGTTCAGGAACCTTCATAAGCGACTGATGTTCGTGCTGTCCGTGAATATCTACTAAAAATGAAGAAAAAGCCGCAAGGTCGCCGCGGGTTACAGGAGTATCGTTTATCCAAGCTCCAGATTTTCCAGTGTCGCGTATAAAGCGTCGTAGAAGTACGCGGTTATTTTCTATTTGTATTCCGTGCTGGTCAAGCCATTCCAGAGCATTTGAAGGTTCGTCGTCGTCACCAAGTTGCCGTACAGTAATATCCGAAGGCAATACAAAAGTTCCGCTAACAGAAGCTTCGTTTTTACCGGCTCTGATTTGTGAAGTTTCGGCCTTTCCTCCAAGCAGAAATGAAAGAGCACCAATAAGAATTGATTTACCGGCTCCAGTTTCTCCACTTAAAACTGTAAAGCCTTTTTCAAATTCTAGAAAATCATTTTCTATAAGAGCAAAATCTTTAATGTTTAATTCCTCAAGCATAAGGTTCACCTCGCCAATTTAATTTTGAACGAAGGGCATTAAAGAATTTTTTTTGTGTACAGCAGATTAACTTTATTTTTTTATCTATCAGTTTTATTTCTATTTTATCGCCTTCCATAAGCTTAACTGGTTCAAGACCATCGGCAAGCATACGGATTTCTTTTGTCCTGCAAGGCTGAATGTTTATTGTCAATGTTCCATCTGGTCTTAATACAATCGGGCGACTCGAAAGTGAAAAGGAATTTATTGGAGTCATTACAAGTGCATCAAGTCCAGGATCTACAATTGGTCCTCCCGCAGAGGCAGAATAAGCAGTTGAACCTGTAGGTGTACAAATTATTACACCATCTGATTTTAACTTACAAAGATGATCACTGTCAAAAAGAACATCCATGGCAACGGTACGGGCTGTATGCTTTGCGCTTATTACAATATCATTTAATGCAAGCTGTTCACCTTCTGATTTGCCATTACGATACAGTGAAGCTTTAAGCATACATCGATTTTGAAACGGAGCATTACCATTCAAAAATAATTCCAAACATTCTTTCCATTCATTTTGCTGAACAGATGACATAAAACCAAATTGTCCCAGGTTTACAGGAAAAACAGGAACATCATATTCTACACAGTTTCTTGCTGCATACAAAACAGTTCCGTCGCCGCCAAGAGTAATTACAAATTCATAATCGTTAAAAGGCTTGTCTTCTGCAAAACCATCAAAACTCAGAAAATCACAATCAATCTTTTTTGATTTCAGGAATTCTGCAATTTGTTTTGAAAGAGAAAGAGATTCATTTTTACTTGTATTAATTATTATTAAAACTTTTTTCATCTTTTCCTCTTTCCAAATTGTTTATGGTAGAGTTCCAAGAACCTTTACAATCTTTGCAGCCTGGGCCTGAGAAAGTCGTGGATAAAGCGGAAAATGTGCAGTACGAAGAAGCAGTGATTTTGCATGAATGCAACTTTCCGAAAGTTCATCTTTTAATGCAATTACAGAACCTGCAAAAGCCTGTTGAATTTCAATATCTTTCTTAGCTGTATAGGTTTTTACATCTTTAAAAGAACTGCTCAGAATAAGCGGGAATGAACACATTGTTGAACCGCCTTCCATATCGCGGGCAAAGGTTTTGTGGCGTCCAATCATGCAGGAACGCTGATACATTGTAAAGATTTCGCGGCGTGTGTTTTCGTTGCGGTTGAATTCTTTAAGCTGAACCCAGGCAAGTGCACTGTTAATATCAGGAAGAAGGTCTGTCAAAGGTGCTTCATCTGTATATTTTTTAAGGACAATCCATTCACGTCGACCAGGAGCCATAAGGACAGCGCCACCACCAGCAGTTATTACATCTTTTTCTTCCAGACCAAGAATTGTATATACACCAAATAAACCGGCCTTTTTACGTTCTTCAGCTGGTGTTCCATCTTCATTTGTAAGTGCAACAGAAGCCCCTGCACTTTGAGAAATATCTTCTACAACAGGAATGCCAAGGGCTAGAATTGAATCAAAATCCGGGAGGATTCCTTCTGTTTCGTGAAGAAGCAAAAGTCTTCCGCCATTAGTCATGCCCTTTTGAATCTGTTCAACAGAAACAAGTCCATCGGTTTCTGAAACATCAAGAACAAGAGGTTCATAACCAAGAGACTCAACAGCCTGATACTGCCAGGCCGGAGCAAGAGCGGAAATCATTATTTTTGAATTCTTTTCTAAATCCAAAGAAAGAAGGATATATTTAAGGGCAACTGCAGGACTACGAAGCGCAACTGCACCATCACACTTAAAAAATTCCTTAACCTGCTGGATTAATCTTGCATTTAACTCGCCTGGACCAATTTTTTCATCGACCATGCAGGTTAAAACTGCATCCATTTCTTTTCTACGAATTGTTGAACTGTATGTTTGTATCATTAACCTAAATCGATTATTTTCTGTAATTCTTTTGCGTCGAATAACTTCCGAATATTGAGCATGATTAAATATCCGTTTTCTTCACGAATAACGCCTTCAATATATTCAGAACCAATACCTGTGAGCATCTGAGGAGGCTCTTTTACGTCTTCTCCCTTTACAACAACTACTCTTGCTACCTTGTCGATAATAATACCAATTTTATTATTATCAATATTGAGGATAATAAAACCGCCTTCAAAATCAGTTTCTTCCTTTTCAAGAGCCTTAATTCTAAAGCGTTTATGCAAATCAATTATAGGGATAATTTCACCACGCAAATTGATGATTCCTTCTACGTAATAAGGAGAATTCGGGATAACACGCACATTCTGTAAACGGACAATTTCCTTTACATCCATGATGTTTACGCCATATAACTCATCGCCAAGCTGAAAGGTTACCAATTGGAATTGTGTTTCTTCTGAAGCCATATTTCCCCCAAAATATAAATACTACTTATATAATAAACCTAAAAGGTGAAATTTGCAATAATAAATACAAACAAGTAGAAAACAAATCTGCTCCCGCTCGGTACGTCTTCAAACTACGGCGAAGCTTGCAAAGAAAGATTTTACTCGCTGCGCTCGGCAAGCTTCGGAGTAGTTTTCAGCCGTCCCGAGCTCCGCAGTTTTGTTTTCAAATGCCTACTATTCACTATTCACTATTCACTATTTACTATTTACTATTACAAGTATTTATATTTAGTTATCAATCAACCATAAACAATGTTACTCCTGTTATTTCTTCTACTCCAGCCTCCTTTAGGGATATGGAACAGCTTTCCAGGGTGGAACCTGTGGTGCAGACGTCATCTAACAAGATAACTTTTTTGGGAAGTGTTCCATTGAATGGTTTTAAAGCTTTTTGAAGTTTGGATTGCGAAATCACACTATATGCTTTGCCAATTTGTTCCAGGCGCCCTTCTCTACCTAGTTTTTTCTGCTGAATTTTAGTTGAACGCTCCAGAATTCTTAAAACCTTATAACCATAAATGTATTCGAGCAGATTACATAATTCGTCAATCTGATCCCAACCTTTTTGCTGCAGCTTGCCTTTTCGCGGAGGAACAGGAATAATTACCTGTGCATTCAGTTTGTGCAGCACTCCATTAAGTATCTTCGCAAAGAAAAAAGACAATGACCTTATTTCCTGTGATTTCCACATAAACATCAGCTGTTTGTTCCAGATTCTGTATGGAAACAATGGAAGCATTTTGTCTACATGACTAATAACAGGCTTTTGCCTGCAGTCAAAGCAGGTTTCTTGAGTTGAAAGAAGTTCTTTTCCACAGATGCGGCAACGTTCTTCAAACAAATCCTTGTCTTTTACTGCAAGATATGTTTTACGGCACTCCCTGCAAATAGGATAAAGAAATGTTCTTTGCCCGCAAACAACACATTCTTCCCCTCCGGAAATCACCGCAAACACAACTCGAAGCAATGCCTTAATTCCAAGCTTCAAAAGATACCATAGTTTTTTCATATACTATAGTTAACAAATTTTTTTGTTAAAAGAGGAAGTTTTTTTGAGGATTTTTGAAAATAATTGATTTTTTTTTTTAAAAATGTCATTTTATGCGTGGATTGCCATGCTTCGCTCGCAATGACGATGGCACAATTCCTAAAAAACCAATTTGTGGGAAGATTTTCAGGCAGCGGATGTCGCTCCTTTTCGCCCTGCGACATTCGATGACTGAAAATCTTCCCACCTTATTGATTTGTTTTTTATTGAGGCAAAAGATTATTTTTCCATTTGGAAATCATTTTGAGTGCCTGCATAGGCGTCATATTGTCCGTATCACACGAAAGAATTTCTGAAATAATAATTTCTTCGTCACTGAAAAGCCCGGGTGCATTTACATTTGAACTATTTTTCATTATAGGATCAGAAATATCGCTTTCCATAACAGGTTTGTCTGCAGCAACAGATTGAATATGCTGAAGAATAACATTTGCCCTGTCAATTACGCTCTGAGGAAGACCTGCAAGCTTTGCAACATGAATACCGTAAGAGTTTTCAGTAATACCTTCAATTACCTTACGCATAAATACAACGCTGCCGTTTTCTTCATTTATTTGAAGACATAATTTTTTAAGAGCAGGATGCTCCATTCTTGTAAGTTCGTGATAATGTGTAGCAAACATTGTTTTACATTTAACAGTATCTAAAAGATATTCAGAAACTGCACGCGCAATTGCAAGCCCGTCCTCTGTAGAAGTACCACGACCTACTTCATCCATTATAACAAGTGAACGTTGTGTTGCGGCTCTAAGGATATTTGCTGTTTCCATCATTTCTACGAGGAAGGTCGATTCTCCCTTTGCAAGATTATCACTTGCACCTACACGACAGAAAATACGGTCTACAATACCGATTCTAGCCTTTACAGCGGGAATATATGAGCCTGTTTGAGCCAGCAAAGCAATTAAAGCATTCTGTCTTAAATAAGTACTTTTACCAGCCATATTTGGACCAGTAATTAAATCAAAAGAAGGTATACCGTCATTTTGTTCCGCACTGATTTTTGCATCATTTGGAACAAATTCTCCGCTTGGAAGATGTGCCTCTACAACAGGATGACGTCCTTCTGTAATTTCAAACACTGTTGAATTATCAATCTGCGGACGAACCCATCTATTGCGGATTGCAGCAAATGCTAACGAAGCTGTAACATCTGTTATTGCTATTTCATCTGCAAGTTGAAGCAGATAATAAATATGTTGTTTTACCTGTTCGCGTACTTCAATAAACAAATCCCGTTCAAGCTCAAGAATCTTTGTTGACGATTCATTAAGCTGCATTTCGAGTGACTGAAGTTTTTCTGTTGTGTATCTGTCGCCATTTACAAGGGCACGCCGCATTATAAAATGTGCAGGCACAGACGAAAGCTTTCCTTTGGAAACTTCAATAAAGTATCCGCTTGCGTTGTTATATTTTATTTTTAGAGTTGTAATTCCAGTTTTTTCACGTTCCTCTTCTTCATATGCTTCAAGCACCTTATTAAAGTTATCGTGTATCTGACGCCAGTGATCAAGCTCTTCTGACCATCCCTGTTTTATAATTCTACCATCAGTCAAAGATGTTGAAGGATCATCTAAAATCGCATTTTGTATAAGACTAATTATCTTTAAAGAAGTTTCTGATTCTATGAACGAAAAATCATAATCTGTTAAATATTCTTTTATATTTGCCCAGGATTCAAGACTTATTCTAAGAGCCTGTAAATCTTTTGGATGGGCCCTGTCCATAGCTACACGTCCTGCCAGACGCTCAACATCAAGAATTACAGATAAATCTGTCTGGAGCTTCGAAAGAATATCTTTATCTTCATAGAGCGAAGTAATTCTGTCTTGTCGTGTATATATGGCATTGTAATCGGTAAGAGGAAACAAAAGCCAGTTTCTTAGAAGACGACTTCCCATTGCGGTTTTAGTAAAATTTACACATTCAATAAGAGAATAAGAAGAAGTACCATCCCTCATGTTTTCTGTAATTTCCAGATTGCGTCGGGAAGAATCGTCCATAATAAGAAAATCACTGTCGGCATATTTTATGATTTCTGTAATATGAGGTGTTTTTGTATTTGTTGTTTTATCCAGATAATCAAGTAAAAAACCGGCTGGAGCAATTTCTGCATCTGATTCTTCAAGCCCAAACGATTTTAACGAAATTGTATTGAACTGCTGAAGTAATCGTTTATAAGAAAACTCAATATTAAAATCCCAGTCCGGATAATACGAAACAGCAATTTCTGTTCTACTGCCAAGAACATTCTGAATATCATCATTATTTCTAAGTGAAACTGGTAAAAGAATTTCTCGTGGAGAAGCACGGTTTAATTCCTTTGCAAAGTTTTCACCCATTCGAGAAGCAGGCCATGAGGTCGCTTTAAAAGAAGCAGTTGTTACATCTATAAAAGCAAAGCCTGCTCTTCCCTTTACAATAGATAAAGCTGCCAGATAATTCGCTTTATTTCCTTCAAGATATTCTGCTTCTACGGCAGTACCAGGCGTAATTATTTCTACGACCTTTCGTTCTGTAATTCCTTTACCGCCTTTAGGAATTTCACCAACTTGTTCACAGATTACAATTTTTTTTCCAAGCCGCAAGAGACGTGCTATATAAACCTTTGCCGCATGATATGGAATACCGCACATTTTCTGATTTGCACGGTGAGTCAATGTTAAATTTAAAAGACGAGAAACTTCTACGGCGTCGTTATCAAACATCTCATAGAAGTCTCCTAAACGAAAAAAAACAACCTCATTTTTGTACTGTTCTTTTATTGAACGGTACTGAACCATCATAGGTGTAAGGTTTTCACTGTCTTCCATCAAAACAAAACCACTTTCATTATTATCTTACAAGCCGAGCTTTTGAATTACCTGATCAGTTATATCTACAGAATTACTGTACCACAAAATTGAAGTTGAAGCCTGCAGACTTAATATCATACTATAGCCGCCACTTTCTGCAATTTGTCCCAGAGTGTTATAAAGTTTTTTATAGAATTCATCAGAAGTTTCAAGTGACTTAAGCATAGATTCAAGTTCTACGTTCTTTGCGTTTGTATATTCTGTAAGATAATCAGTTTTTTTTGTAATTTCTGCTTCGACCTTAAGTGCCTGAGTATCATTTCCATTTTTTTCATATTCAAGTTTTTTCTGTTGAAGAGTTTTAAGCTCTTGAGTACGTTTTTCTATTTCTTCCTGATATTCAGCCTTTTTCTTTTCATAATTTCTTACAGGTGCTGAATTACGAAAATAAGCCTCGTATACTTTTGATGTATCAACAACACCGAATTTTGTAATCTGCTGGGCAAAAGCTCCCGCTGCTGCAAAAAGAAATACCAGACAAAGTGCAAAAAACTTCTTGTTCATTTTCTTCATTTCTATTTCCTCTTTTCTTGAAAATCAAAAAATCTATATTACTATCTGTTTACTATATTGAAAGAAAGTACGAACATATATGGATTATATCCGTTCTTTCCACCCCAGACAATCTTGCCATCCTGAACCTGATATCTCCAGGTAAACAGCAGATGCAATGGGAACTGCTGCATAAGGAATCGGATTCCAGGTCCCATACTGAAGTAAAAATCGTTTATAGAAAGATTGTTGAAAAGCTGATTTACTTCTGGTTTTACAACTACGGCATCATTAAAGAAATCAACACCTACTACACCAGGAACAACAGGAATACGGAATTCAATCTGTGTATTCCACAAAACCTTTCCTTTAGTATCTGCTGAACGATAAAGCTCTGCCCAACCGCGGCCTGTAAACATACCGTCAATATAAGGTTTATTTGAATCACTTATTACAGAATTATTGATTGGGAACAGCATTGTAAGTCCGGTATATACTGCAAGAATTCCTTTAATTGAATTCTTTTCATTAAGAGCCCAGTCAAATAAAGTAACATAACCTTCAAGTTTTGTTTCTGAGCTAAGGAAAAATTCCTTTTCAACCTTTGGAATAAGGCCATAGAATGTAAACTTTTGACTTGCAAACCATCCTTTTGAAGGATCATAATTTATATCACGATCATCCATTGAAAAGCTTGTCCAGAAGGAATTCATAAGACCAACACGATTTGCAAACATTGAAATTCCTGAATCGACAGGAACAAAAGTATTTTCATCAAACTGATATCTTGTAAGAGTATTGTTCAAACCTCCGGCAAGCGAAAGAATTGCGAAACGAGGAGTCCATCGTCTGCCAAGCGCTGAACCAAGAGTTGCAGAATATCCTTCATAATTTACATAATAATGATACTGATCAAATATTCCATTAGGCTGATACATCATTACCGGCGTATAACCATTTGTATGTGAGAAAGAAAGTGATTCACTGAATGTAATTGGAAGGTTACCAATCCAGCCCTGAGAATATGAAAAATCGATTGTTTGTGATTTCTTTGCAGCATTTACAGAAGCCGAAATTGATTTTCCTTCACCAAAAAGATTCGTATTTGAAATTGTAAAATATAATGAAACAGGAATGTCATTAGGATCTGAAATACCAGAGAAAGCCATTCCAAGATTCATTGCAATTGTTGATGTTTCTTCAACAGAAAAAACAAGATCAACAAGATTCTCTTCTGAACCCTGCTGAACATCAGGTAAAACATTTGAGAAATACTGAAGGTTGTAAAGATTTCGTAAACCAGAAATTACTTTATCGCGAGAGAAAACATCTCCACTTTCAATTGGAATTTCTCGTGTAATTACATAATCTTTTGTTTTATTGTTTCCTTTTACAAGAACATTTTCAACATGGCTTCGGGCACGTTCATCTATAACAAGGGTATAAGAAATTTCCTTGCGGTCTATATCTTTTGAAGGAACAGGATAAAAGCCGTTTGACATATAACCCGACTCATAATAGATATTTGTAATTGCAGAAAGACCTTCTTCAAACTTTATTGAATTAAATACAGAACCTTCTTTAAGTTTCATTTGAGAAGAAAGACGCTCTGTTGAAAAAATCTGGTTGCCTGTAATTTCCAGACCACCATATGTGTACTGTGCACCTTCCTGAATTATAAATGTAATGGAAAGATCTGTACGCTGTTTTTCATCATTGTCATTAGATTCAATTTTTACATCAAGAATATTTGCGTCAATATAACCACGCTCATTATAATAACTTATGATTGTTTTTTTATCTTGTTCCAGCGAAGAGCTTTTAAAGGCACCGTCTTTAAGGAAGCCTACTTCTTTAAGCGAAATTTTGCCTTTAAGTACGCGCTCTGAAACGATAGTGTTTCCACTCATATGAATATCGCTTATTACTGTATTGCGGCCTTCTGTAATTTTAAAAGTAATAATAACACCATCTTTTGTTGTTTCAGTAGTATGCGAAACATAAGAATCGGCATACCCTTTTTCTATATAATGTTCCCTGATTAAACGTTCATCAATAAGTACACGATTTTCATTATATATTTCGTTAGGCTTAGATTTTATAAGCTCACGAAGTTCACCATTTCTGATTTTCTGATTTCCTGTAAACTCAATTTTTGAAACCGAGGGATATTCCGTAACCTTAAAAACAAGAAGAATTTTATCCGGATCCTTATCATGATTTGCATAAGGCTCTATATCTTCAAAAAAATCAAGTTCATTGAGCTTGTCGAGCATTTCACTGTAAACTTCTTCCGTAAAATCCTGACCTATAAAAGAACTTGTTACACCTGTAATTTCTGATTTTTTTATTATTTTTAAACCTTCAAATTCTATTTTTGAAATAGGATGTCCCCAAAACCAGTCGCTGTCTTCTTCCTGCGAAAAAGCACCAAAGGTACAAAAAACAATAAGAAAGAGACTCAAAAAGCGTCTGCGCATATTTACTCCTGAATATTATTAAAAATTAAATTTCCAGGAAAGCGAAAGTGTTGTAGACGGTACATAAGATTTGAATTTCATACCGGAGGTAATATCCCACGCCATATCCCACCTTATGTTTAGTACCGGTAGTTCCAGCTCCAGACCAAATTCCGGCTGGAATAGAAGATTACCCGTAGACAGATATTCTGCATCTGAATAATCTGATGCAGACATATTAAGCATTGCATCTACATACAAAGCGCTTCCAATGTACTTACCTATATAAACAGTTGAGTTATCAAAAAAGTTACCAACAGACAACCTGTTTGTTTCATTTCTTTTTGTACTCAAATTAATAGTATTCTGCAATATATTGGTACGTACTGAAAATATATCAAAATTCAACAAATTCCGCAACTTGTTTTCAATATCTCGCATAACTGTTGTCTGAAGATAATATTCACCTGCAGAAACTACCAGAGCACCTACAGAATCTGAATCTGCAAGAACAATTTGTCCCATAAGTAAACGTATTTCATTTTCTGATTTTGGCGGGACAGAAGTAAAACGAGGATTAAAATCCAAAAGATACTGATTTTCTGCAGAAAGGATAATTCTTACAGTCTGACCATCTGAATCGCGCTCACGAGTTTCGGCACGAATTGTTACAATTGGATTTGTAATTTCCTGAGGATTAAATTTTATGTTTCCTTCTTTTATATAGAAATTGCGGCTCAAATATGCCACATCACCAGATTTTAATTGAAGAGAACCATCCAGTTGATAAAGATTTGAAGAAGTATCAATTTTACAGTTAACAGCAGAATAAGGAACAAATACACAACGTAAAAGCGGATCAAAAGTAAGCGAAGAATGAGTTCCAACCTTAAGCGAAAGATCTGTCGTTATGCTTATATCCTTCATTTTTTCCGCAACATCTACACTGGTGTTGTTATTTGCATTATTATTATTTGCAGTTATTTCCGAAATATCAGAAACAATATTCAAGTTTTCTGCAAAAATACTTCCCGAAAAATCAAAATTCTTATTTTCCCAGGTTAAGAGTAAATTTACTTCAGCATCACTGTCCAGTTTTAATAAAGGATTTTTAAATCGAACAGGTACTGTCTGTTTATCAAGAGTAACAAGTTTCATGTCAAAATGATCTAAAGACCACTTATTCATATAAACATGTGAACTCATCTTAAATTTCTGTACATTTTTAAGACTATAAACAGATTCTGTAAGTGTAAATTCATTATTTGCGGCTGTAAGAAGCATCTTATCGGTAGAAAGCTTTTGATCAAAAAGGAAAGGCAGATAGAATGACGGGTTTGTAATAGAAAGAGCGCCTTTAAAATCTGGAGAACTAAAAGGTCCGCGCAAAGTGATTGTTCCCTTTAATATACCCTGTTCAATTTTTAATAAATCGTCAATTGTAAGATTATTTAAAAGCCTGCTTAAATCGATATTTGCATTAGAAACCTTTATAAATGGATCTGAGCCATTGAAACTTCCTGTAATTTCGGCTGAAATTGTATTTCCCATTTTCCAGGATGCATAAAGACCTTCATCTTTACCATAAGTACCAAAAAGTCCGAGATTTTCGGAAGAATAGAATGAAAGGAAATCTTTTGTATAATTTACAGAAAGATCAAAAGCAACAGGTTCCTTAACCATAGTTCCGCTTAAAGACGGACACGAAAGTTTTAAATTAAGGCTTTCTGGCAAAACGTTTCCTTCCGGTACATACGAATCTTCAATTTGAAGAACAAGCGGTACATTAATAGATTTTACTCCATCTACTGTAAATAGTGCGTTTATGTTTCCAGTATAATCTTTTAAAGATGCGTTTCCAGAAACTTCTGAAACATTCCAGTTTTTTGCTTTTAGTGAAAAATCGTTAATTGTAAGGTCACGTTCTTCAAGAATTACAGATCCACCTGCCGAAACAATTTCGTCATTCAACAGGAAGGTTAGCTTTTGTACAGATGCTGTTGCATAAGGATGTTCAAGCGTACCAGAAAGATATACACTTGCAGAAAGTTCATTGTTTTCGTGCTTTACACCCATAAAACGATTTAAACTGAAATTTGAAATTTCAATCATTGCATTTGCATAAAGAGAATTAAAAATTGTCTGCGAATTAAGAACAACAAGCTCAGGATTTGAGACAAAAGCGTCAATAATAAAAGATTCATTAGCAATTTCATCACGCAGATTCATTTGAATACCGGCCGAACTGAATACGTTTCCGTCAATGTTAATTGTTACATCGGAAGTTCCGGTAAGTGAAGAATATAAATCGGTATAAGCAATTGAATTTATTTGTGCACCATATTTTGTGCCGCTTCCAGAAAGCTCCAGTCTAGGATTTACTGAAGAATCCGGATTATCTTTTTCTATCTGAAGGTGCTGCAGTGTAACCTGAGGGCCCTGCTCCTTTGTGTAATCAAACAGCGTATCAAGCGAAACTATATATGCTGAGTTTTTTAGCATAAACGGCAGACTTTTGAATGAAGCAAAACCATCGAATGATTTATTTTTTCCAAAACGAAGTTCTGCATCAGTACCATAATCACCGGTAAGGGTTATAACTTCAGGCATTATAATTCCGGAAAAATGATACGGAATTGAAGAAGAAAGTATGTCTATCGTATAGAATTTATCAGAACTACCCGGCATAGAATCAAGAGAAGCAGTTGCATCAAGAGCAAAAGAATCATATACAAGATAAAAATTATTTACCTGAATTGACTGTTCGTTTCCGTTAACAGCAAGCATCAAAACCTGATTATCTTTTTTAGTATTAGCAAGAACCAGATACGGCAGATTATATGAAATTGATTTTAAGTCTGTTGAAAAATATGCATCGCCGGAAAATACAAAATCAGAAACTGAACCTTCGGCTTTTTGTATTGCCGCAGCTTCTTTTTCGCCTAAAAACTCTTTTACAATACCAAGAACAGAATCAAGATAAATTGTATTTAACGAAAGGCTTGTCTGAAAATATTTTGATTCAATAAGATAACTTCCATCAAGTTTTATTATTCCCTGAGAAAAACCATCATCTTCTATATGTGAATAATCGCTTACTTCAAGATCAAAATCGATTGAATCATTTCTTGGCATAATACGTGACTGAAACGCAGTCAAAGCTTTATCACCAATAAAAATCTGTGGTGAGAAAATCATGAAACCGGAATTTTCAAGAGCATCAAAATAGACTTCGGTAGAAATTGTCTGGCCGTTTGCAAGAACAAATTTTTGTAAATCGGCAATTCCATCAAGCTGCATAGTTTTAAAAACATACGAAAGACTTGCCTCTCCACCATAGTTTTCTCCATCTACAACGAGTGAATTAAGCCTTATTTTTTTGTCGTTACCAGAAAGAGAATATTTTACATCTATTTTTCCGGGAACTAGTGTTTCTGGTACAAAAACTTTTCCATTTGAAGAATAAGAAACAGTATTTTCTTCTAAGTTATACTTTGCATTTGCTACAAGCGTTAAAGAAATATTTTTTATTTTATTCAAAAGATTTTTATCTGAAACAGAAGAGAATACAGAAGCCGGACTTAGATTGTCTGTCTGAATTTTTGCTTCGGCTTCTTTAAGTTCAAAATCATAAATAAAATCAACGGCGATTGGAATTACATTTTGAACAGTTCGTAGCGTTGCTTTATTCTGGTTATAAGTTGCAAGGAAATTCAGTTTGTTTAACTTAAACTGTCCCTGAGTAAAATCTGCCAGATTAATATTTACAAAAGAATTATCAAACTCCTTAGTAATTGTTCCGTTGAATGCAATATCGCCTGCAGCATTTATTTTTTCACCATAAACAACCTTGGCTGCTGTTTTAAGATTAAAATCAATTGATTCTTTATCTTCGGGGTTTAAAACTCTGATTTCCTTGACCAGCAAGGAAGCGTTAAGAGGATTTTGAATGTATTTTAAACTCAAATTTTTTACAGTTATATTCGGAGGAATATAATCCATAATCAATTTTACCTGATTATAGATATCCGGCTTGTTATCTTCCTCCTGCCCTGTATCTGGCGGTGCATGATACGAATTAAATTCTTTAATAAAATCTATCAGCTCAACAATATTCAGATCAACTCCGTTTATTGAAATTCCTTTTAAGATAGAATCATAATTTCGTTTTAAAAGCGGCAGAATTTTATATTTAATATGAGTATTTTTAACAGAAGCAATTGTTCGTCCATTTCTGTCTTTTATAATAATTCCCTTAATACCAAGATAAGCCAGCACAGATGGAGAAATAGAATCGTAAGAAACTGTTAATCCTGTTTTTTCAGAAACTTCATTAACAAGCAGGTGGGAATATTTATCGACAATTGTGCTTAGCCTTTTGTACATTGGCACAGATAAAAGGACGGCAACAGAAATAATAAAGAGAAAAATAATTATGCAGATTTTAGTTATCAACGACAACTTTTTCATCTTTTTCTCTAAGCCTTCCTTAAAATATCAAGTGGTTTTTCCTTACCTGCTTTTACAGAAGGAATAATCGAAACAAACAGAGCAAGAAGCACTGTAGACAAACTGATTAATATAACCTGCGAAAACGGTAAATCAACAGGAATAATCTGAAGATAATAAGCAGGATCCATAAGATGAATTGCATTTATTTCATCAGCAGGTACACCTTTTAAAAAATATCCTGCTTTTGCAACTACGTTTACTGTCTTTTCTATAAACCTTACAATCTGATTTGCATTAACAGCTGCAAGTAGCCCAAACGGTAATCCTAATGCAAGACCTCCAAGTCCACATGTCATTCCTGTAATTATAAATGCAAAAGTAATTCCAGATGGTGTTGCACCAATACTCTTTAAAATTGCAATTTCTTTACGTCGCTCCATTACAAGCATAATTATTGCCGAAGAAATATTGATTGAAGCAACAAGTACAATAAGAATCATAACAAAAACAAGCATTACTTTTGTAGACGAAAAATTTTCAAACTCTGCAGTATGTACCTGATCCCATCTATAAAAATTTATATATTTTCCGTAAGTTGCTTTTAACTCGCGTTGAATACGAACAAGATCAGGCGAATAACTTTGTGGAGTTTCTATCATTACTGTATAAGAGGCATTTGCAAGTGAAACAAATTTATATGCCGTTTCAAGAGGAATGAAAACCCACAGTGCATCAAGCTCCTGATATCCTGAAGAAACTATTGCAGCAACCTTAAAAGAAGTTAGTTTTGGAGATTGTTTTCCGTTTACTGTTTTTATTGTAATTATACGGAATGTATCACCCGCATGGACATCGAGCATTTGTGCCATTTTCTGACCAATAATTGCCTGTGTTCCGTCAGCTTCATCCTGATTCTCGTATGACTCAACATCACCTTCTAATATAGTAAACAGTTCACGAAAAGCTTTATTATTTGTAAATATATTTTTATCAAGAGCCCTTATTTGTGCACCTGTTCTCATTTTTTTTCCGGCTGCAAGTGCTGTAACACTAATTTCCGGATATACACCAAGAACGCCATCTACTGTTTTAAACTGCTCTGCATATTCACAGTAAGAATCGGCGGTTTGTGTATTGCTTAATTTTGGCGAAACATATGCCTGTATATTATTTGATGAAAGACCTATTATTCTGTCGGTCATTCCCTGAATCATTCCATTTGTAATTGAAAGAACAACAATTAGTGGTACAATACTCAACCCTATGCACAAAAGAGCCCCCCAGAGACTTCTTCTTGCCGAAGATTTTTTCTCTGCTTTTGGGAAAATAAGGCTTTTTGCAAACATAAGAGAAGATTTAAATGTCATTTACCACTTCCTTTCAAGTCTGCAGGCTCAAGTTTGCCTTTTACAATCTTAAAACAGTTTCCACCTTTTTGTGCCAGTGACATATCATGAGTTACAAGCAGTAAGGTTTTGTTATATTTTTCTACCATAGAAAATAGTAATTCCCCAATGAGTGCAGCGTTTGCAGGATCAAGATTTCCGGTTGGTTCATCTGCAAGAATCAAAGCCGGATCGTTTATAAGAGAACGTGCTACAGCAACACGCTGACGTTCACCTCCCGAAAGCTGTGAAGGAAGATGATTTTTTCTGTCATAAACACCAACATCCTGTAAAAGCTGGAGTGCTCTTTCTTCTGCTTCTTTTTTTGGAACTCCCGCAATGTATGCCGGCATATAAACATTTTCAACTGCAGTAAAATCTTTTAATAAATAATGAAATTGAAATATGAGTCCAAGAAAAGAAGAGCGGTATTCTGCTATTTCCGATTCATCAAGTTCAGAAAGATTATATTTTCCGTCTACCCCTGCAATAACAGAACCAGAAGTTATTTTATCTATTCCACCTATTATATTTAAAAGAGTGCTTTTTCCACTGCCACTTTCTCCAACAATTACAACTTTACTGCCTTGTTCAACAGCAAGATTTAAATCTTTTAAAATAGTAAGGCGCTCGCTGTCAGAAATATATGTTTTTTCTAATGCTTTGATTTCAAGGATATTACTCATGATGAAGCACCTCCGCAACTGTCATTTTCAATACATTTTTACTTGCTGCCCACGATGCGAGTAAAGGCGAAATAATTCCAAATAAAGCAATCATAACAACTTCCCTGAAAAATATTCTTGCAGGAATATTCGCATAGACCGCATAGGAAGAATTTTCCTGAACATACATCAGATTCTGACGGTTAAAGATTGCTGTTACAAAATATTGAAGCCAATACATTAATCTTGCAGCAGCATTAAACATGAATTCTGTATTTACGCTTATTAAAAGCCCCAGAATTACTCCAGCAAAAGCACCTGCAGCACCTGTCGTAAATCCACGCATAATAAAAATAGTTTTTATATCTTTATTTTCGGCACCAATTGCAGAAAGTATTGCAATCTCGCTTCTTCTTTCAAATACAAGCCTTCGCATGCCATTATAAATATTTATTCCAACTACTACAAAAATAATTGCCACAAGCAGTAAAAGCATATTCTTTTCTATTCTTAAAGCTCCAAAGAAGGATTTATTATATTCCCGCCAGGATTGAAACTCTGCTTGTATTCCTGCATTTGCAGAAGCTTTTTCAAGCGCAGCGATTGTTCTTGAATCTTCCTGAGAATTTTTAAGTTTAATTCCATAGATTTTTTCAGCTGACTTTCCAAAATATTTTTCACCGGCAGAAATGTTAATAAAAGAATAGGCACTGTTTATATCTGAATACCCTGTTTTAAAAAGCCCCGTAACAATAAAATTTCTGTCTCCGCTCAAAAGAGAAACATCACTTCCTCCGCTTAAAACCAGAAGATTTACAGTTTCTCCAACTCCTACCCTAAGCTGATGAGCAAGGGTATAACCTAAAACAATATAATCAGGCTGTGAAAGGTCAAAGCTTCCTTCAAGCATTGTTATTTCTTTATTAAAACCTTTATCATTTATATATACTTCTGGTTCTATTGCTCTTATTACTGCTGCATTTTCACGGCCGGTTTCATCTGTCATAAGTGTCTGGGCTTCGTAAAAGGGTGTTATGGAAAGGATATTTTTATTATTCATACACAAGGCTTCAAATTCAGAAGAGTTATCCTGCGAATTAAGATTTGCCCTTATATGATATGAAGAAACTTCCATAATAGCATCAATAAAATTCATCTGAAATCCGTTCATAACACTCATTACTGTTATAAGAGTCATAACTCCAAAACAGATTCCAAGAGTTGCAAGAATTGACGTAACGGCAGAACGACCTTTTCTATCTACACGTGCAAAACGGCTTGAGACAGCATTAATCCATTTTATTCTGGCTATAAATGAATTTCCCTTATTCATAGTCCTTCACCCGTCTTCGAACTCCATTTTCATAGTAAACATCACGCACTTTCATATAGTTTTCGTAGTCGGTTTTTACACTGTATATACTGTCAAATATAATTGTAGTGCTGTATGTTCCTTTTTTAGAGTATTCTGTTTTTGTCCTTAATACTCCATTCTCGTAATATTCATAATCAGGCGGTATATCGTCTGAATCTTCTGCAAGTTTATCTACCTTGGTGTAAATAAACACTTGTTTTTTTATATTTTCTGCTTCTGAGACAGTTTCACTTGTTATGCGGTTCTTTTCGTCGTAACTCCAGATTGTAGTAGATATAGGAGAATTGCCATTAACCGCATATTTTTCTGTGCTAATAACTAAACCATTTTCATTGAGTTTGGAAACGAAAATCGATGTTTCTGTTTCAATTTTTTTTTCAAATGGTTTCTTTTCGTCGCCATTATACGAATATAGTTCTGTTCCTGTTATTCTGGCATTTTCAACAGATTCCATCTTCCAGTATTCTTTTTTTGTAAGTCTGAATAGTTCATCATAAAATAATCTGACTGCTGCTTTATTTGAATAATGAATAAGAACGGAAGAATCTTCCTTTGTAACAGGCAAAAAGAGTTCGGAACCATATTCCATAACTTTTAGACGGTTATAAGAATCTATAAGACGTTTTTCTACAGTTTCAACTTGAGGAACAGTTTCATTGTTATTCTGTGATGATTCTGATTCGGTATTTTCAATAATTGGAGAAGTAAAATTTGACTCATCTTCAAGAAAACTCAAGACTTCGGTTCCATAACGTTCTTCTTCTGCTAAGAATTCTTCATCAATTTCAACATCTTCTTCAACAGAAGGTTCGACAGAAGTCTGCTCCTCTACTTCAGAAGACACAACAACTTCTGCAGGTTGTACAGTTTCTGCGGTTTGTACAGCTTCGGCAGTTTGTGTTTTTTTCCGAGAACAGGAACATAATGTAAGAAGTATCAGGAGCAATCCTGTAAATAATTGTTTTTTCATCCGGCAATAATGCAATTTTTATAAACCCAAAAAGTCATCTATATAATTTTCGGGATTAAATTGAGAAATATCATCATATTTTTCACCGGTACAAATATATGCTACAGGAATACCAAGCTCTCGGCCGATTGAAACAGCAACTCCACCTTTTGCTGTGGAATCGTATTTTGTAAGGATTATTGCATCTACACCGACAGCTTCATTAAAAACTTCTGCCTGACGAAGAGCATTCTGACCTGTTGTAGCATCAATTACTATAAGCTTTTTATAACAGCCTTCATCTGCCTTTGTAGTACAGGTTTTATTTATTTTCTGAAGTTCACGAACAAGATTTTCTTTATTATGAAGACGGCCTGCTGTATCTGCAAGAACAAGACCTTCGCCTTTTGCTTTTACTGCTTCGGCAGCATCAAAAACAACTGCAGAAGGGTCTGAACCATGCTGATGACTTATAACACGAACTCCAACCTTTTCGCCATGCATTGCAAGCTGTTCAATAGCAGCTGCACGAAATGTATCTGCAGAAGCAAGAACGACATTTGGAACACCCTTGTTTGCATACATTCGTGCCATTTTTGCAACGGAAGTAGTTTTACCAACTCCGTTTACGCCAAGAATCATCCAGATATTTGTTTTACCTGATTCTGGTTTTAGTTCAACAGCTTTTACACTTTGAAGCAGAAGCTTTTTTAACTCCTGAATAACATCTTCCTGTTCCTGAATCTTTTTTTCTGCACAAATTCCTTCAAGTTCATCTACAATCTGGAATGCAGTTTTTGCACCAATATCGCCTTCTACAAGAATATCAGTTAATTCTTCATAAAAATCATCACTTATTGCCGACTTTTTCTTAAAAAGTGCTTTAAATTTTTCACCAAAAGATTTCTTCATATATTACTCCGTTGATTCAGATTGCTCTTCGACAACCTCAGGGACCGATGGTTCCTCATAATTAAAATCTATTTTTGTATTTGCTGGAAGCACGCTGTTGGCAGCTGTAAAATATCTGTACAACTCAAAAACAAACCAGGCTCCTGCAGCAATAGAAATACCTGTACAAACAAGTGCTGTAGTATTCCATATCTGCATTTCATTACGTTTTTCTTCAAGTACACCTTGAGTCTCTAACTGTTTTATTCTATTTGTATCATTAAACAACTTCACATAATTGTTTAAACGTCCGTTTGTTATAATTGAAGGAATGAGCGAAGTAACCAGAACACTGTACGATACATACATTCTGCGTCGGCTTTTTTCAATATAATCACTGTGATCAATTGGTTTTACCTTTGCAATATAAAGAGCCTGGTCATTAAGTTTTTTTTCAGAAAGATATATAAACGCTGAATTTTTGTCTTCTGTTATAAATTCGCCAAGTACAGCATTACCGTTTATTATAATTTTCGATTTTCCATCGGAAAGTTTTTGCGCAGCTACTCCATTTATAAGAAAATCTCCGCTAAGATTGTTTTTTGTAGCAACATAGACAGTCTTCATCTCTAATGGAACTAATGTAACATTTATATCGTAATATTTATTGCCTTCGAAATAGTAACTTGTACCGGCATTTTTATATCCATCTGCAGTAAATTGAATGAAATGAACTCCGGAATCAATTGTAAATTCCTGATTCAGATTGTTATAAAGAACATCATCTATATACATTTTTAAAGAATCTGAATAAGCAGGTTCTAATACAGTGATTTTTACAGTTACCGGCATAGAATTTGTAATTGCAGGAGCAAGCTCGCGCACAATATTTGAAGCAATTAAGTCTGCATCATCAACAGAGCCAATTTCGGTAATTGTCGAAAAAATCTGTGCTCCAGGATAAATTATAGCCTCAACAGTGATTGACATATATTCATCATAAGCAGTGATTTTGCCTGTTATAAGACAGTTTATTTTTGCATTGACAACCTCTTTTTCAAAAGCGGCGCTTTTTACGCCTCCTTCTGCTGCTGCTTGAGAAGGATTAAACAAAGTAGAAATATCGTTTTTGTACAAGGAAATTTTTTCACTTTCTCCGCTTTGTGTAGAAGAAAAAAGACTTTTTTTAGAAGCTTCATTTTGTGTTAATGCCACATCAACTGCTGTCTGTGCTTCAAGTTCCTTCTGCCGTTTAAGATTATCTGCAAGCTTTGTTTTAATATCCTGAACTTTTTTGTCTGCTTCAGAAAGTTTACTGTTTAATTCAGATTGTGTATATTTTTCAAGAAAAAGACTGTCACGTTTTTTTATTTCACTGGAAAGTTGAAGAAAAAGTGAATTTCTTTCCTGACGAAGTTTATATAATTCACGGGAAGCCTTTTCATCTGTCTGAATATTCCGGTACATATTTGAACTTAATTTTTCAAGAATACGTGCCGGAAACATTACTGCAATACCATCTGCAACAGAGCCGGTTTGATTTCTTGTATATGAAAATTTCTGTGCAGCAACTACCCAATCAGAATTTGTTGTTGCAGCAAATCCCTGGAATGAGAATAACAATAATAATGTAAGAGTTAGTCTAAACTTCCTCGTCATTATCCCCTGCGTCATCCATAGGTAGACCCTTCCACTTTGCCACAAGGTAAGCGTTCATAAATTCATCAAGGTCACCGTCCATTACTCCCTGAATATTTCCAACGGAATATTTTGTACGATGATCCTTAACCATTGTATAAGGACAGAAAACATAAGAACGAATCTGGCTTCCAAAAGAAATATCTTTTTTTTCGGCAGCAAACTTTGAGTTTTCCTTTTCTTTTTGTTCCCTGTAATATTCGTAAAGTCTTGCCTTGAGCATATTCATACAAGACTGTCTGTTCATAATCTGACTTCGTTCACTCTGACATGCAACAACAATACCGGTCGGAATATGAGTGAAGCGAACAGCAGAATCTGTTTTGTTTACATGTTGGCCACCTTTTCCACCCGCACGATAAGTATCTATACGCAAATCTTCCGGCTTGATGTCAACTTCAATAGTATCATCCAGAACAGGATAAACATATACAGAAGCAAATGATGTATGACGGCGGGCATTTGAGTCAAAAGGACTTATTCTGACAAGACGATGAATTCCACCTTCGCCTTTAAGGTAACCGTAAACAAAGTCGCCTGAAATCTGAATTGTAATAGACTTTATTCCGCCTTCTGCTTCGAGTTCGTCCATAACCTCGGTTTTATAACCATGACGTTCTGCCCAGCGCAGATACATACGGCTAAGCATAAAGGCCCAGTCACAGGCTTCTGTACCACCAGCACCTGCGTGTACTGTAAGAAACGCATCATTCTGATCAACTTCACCAGAAAGAAGATTTAATATATTCAGTTTTTCAAATTCTTTTTTTGCCGCCTCGTACATTGATTGTACTTCGGCTTCATCATCTGCACTGCCAGATTCTTCGGCAAGCTCATACATGGCCTCAAGATCGTCCATTTGTGCTAAAAGAGCACGCCATGGTTCAACGCGGTTCTTAAGCTTTCTAACCTGCGCCATAACCTTTTCTGCAGCCTCATGATCATCCCAGAAACCTGGTTCTTCTGACTGCTTCATCTTTTCTGCAATCGATTTATCTATAGCGTCCGAGTCAAAGACGCCCCCAAACATTCATAATTTCTTCGCGAAGTTGTTCTATCGGTATTTTTATCTCTTCTAACATGGTTTAAGAATATCAGTTATGGAGGAATTTTACAATATAAGGAGAGAATTGAAAAACCAGAAGGCATTTGAAAAAATATCTGACACGGAGTGAAAAATGACTGACGAAAACTTCCTTCGTTTGAGGAAGTCATTTTCCACGGGAGTGGCAGATATTTTTTCTATATGAATGATATTATGGATTGCCACGCTTCGCTCGCAATGACGTACTATTCTGGAATTGCTATTCTATCTAATGTGTAGTTCATCCATATCTTAGTCTGCAGAGGATAAACATGCGCAACTTTTACAAATGCTTTAGCTGCTTCTTCAAAATCACCTGTAAAGAAATACGCCTCTGCAATATAAAAAAGAACACGATTACGGACACTTTCACTTATGTTTGTACCATTTAGTTTATTCAAAAGAACAATTGCTTCTTCGTATTTTTCCTGAACAAAAGTTGTTTTTAAAACTTCAAAAAGAAGAAAGTCATCACCGCTGTCTGGAGAAATTAAATCTTCCTCAAAAAAGTATGGTTGAACAGGAGTTCTGCTATTCTTTGCCGAAGAAGCCGAAAACTGAGAAGCTGTTGTTTTAGCTATTTCATCTGAAATCAAAGTATCACCCTGCCCCTGACCTTCCACATAATTAATAAAAGGAAGAGGAGTTTCGCGCATTGTTCCATCTGTATATAACTTTTCATCAACCTTTTTCTTTGGTTCAATATCCTTTGGTTCCGGAGCAACAAGATGTACACCTTCGACCGTAGAGTTCATCGAAACAAGGATCAAATCAAATGGACGATCTGTAAAAGCAATTACTGCATAAAAGTAATCATTATAATCGCTGACAGTATCTGTATAACCACAAGCCTCTGGCAAAAGCTCTGCAAGAAAATATGCACCGGCAAGCTGATTATATGAAGAAATTGGTCTGGTATCACGGTAAATAAGCAGCTTTGTAATTGCAGGTTCAGGATTCTGCGGAAGTGTCCAGTAAATATTTATTCTGGTGCCCTTTGCAGCAACAGCCTGAATATCGGTAACGATAGGTTTGTTCTGGGCATTAAGACAAAAGCAAAGAGTAAATAAGATTGCAGCAGCAAAAAAAGATTTTTTCATATCAGTAAATATTCCTCAAAAGGTCAAGTATTGATGGACGTTCAACAGCCTTGCGTATTTCGTCCACAAGTTCTTCGCCTTTTACTTCATTTTTAACAACGGCATTTCCTTTTTCATCAGCAGCAGGAACATTGTCTACAGCATTTCCGTTTGCATCGTTGTTTGCTTTTTGTGTTGGAAGAGAAACAAGAACAAGCTCATCATCAACATTTATTTTATCATAAAATCCGTGATTTTCGATAGTTGCTTCAGAAATTTCTTCGCCCGCAGTTGTAATAGTAATTGTTCCAAGAACGTCTGCATCCTTGTAGTACAAGCCAACTCCGGAATCGGCAGTTCGAATCTGACCCTTTTTGATTATCTTAAGCTGGGCATCTTTTACAATGTTTTCGGCTTTTCCAAGATCTACAAGAATTGTTTTTCCATTACGTGCAAGAATCTTTCCGCGTACTGTAAGTTTTTCCAAAACTGAATTACGGAATCGTCGCAGAACTGTAGAAAACCTGTTGTTTCCTGTGCAGTAGAACGAATTTTTTGAAATCTCAAGTCCTGTTCTGCCAGAATACATTGTACTCGAAAGAGTCATGTCGTTTTCGCCTTCACTTAGTGAAAGGATTATAAAATAATCAAAACCACCGGCACGGGAATTTTTAAAAGCTTCTCCGTAACCGCTGACTGGAGTAACCTGAGTTTTTACGCTTGTAATTGCAACTCCGCTGAAGATATCTGCAGCAGCATTTGCAACAAGTCGATTTGTATCGGCATGAATAAAGGTTGAATTATTGTCTTCGTAGAAAACTGCAATGTTCCAGCGAGTTTTGTCCAGGTAAAAAGGATCAATGCTCCATTTTTTACCAAGTGTATCCGAAAGCAGATAATCAAAGGCTTCAATTTTATCATTAAGCTCTGTCTGCTGTTTTTTACTAAGTGTGGCAATCTGGTCGCTGTTATTTTCTTTTATAAATTTTAACTGCTCAAGGTAAAGTTCATGCATTCCGTTTATTTCAAGAATATCAGCATAAGCCATACGTGCTTCGTAGTTCATCGGGTCAAGCAAAAGTGCACGCTGATATTCATAAACAGCCCCGGAACCATCATAACGAGAAGCATATTGTTTAGCATTTGTAATATGATACTGAGCATAATAGCTGCGGCGGGAATCTTCCAGAGAAAGCGTATTGCGTACTTCATTTTCCATTGCACTACGCATTATTTCATCCTGAGGATTAATATTTAGTCCGGCAGTCCAGGTTTCAATAGCAGAAGCAACATTTCCAAGTTTGCATTGAGCAACACCTTTTATAAACCAGGCATTTGTATTTTTACGGTTACGGCTTATAAGGTAGTCGCTTATATCTATAACTTCTTTATATCTTGACTGCTTGTACAAAATTGTAGAAAGCATGTCATAGGCTTTGTCGTAACTGCTGTTTACTTCAACTGCAATGCGCGCCTGTTTTTCGGCAGTTTCATAATCGCCCTTCATTGAATAAATTATAGAAGCAAGATAATGAACTTCAGGTTCCCCTGAATAATACGAAAGAGCCTGACGCAAATAGTTTTCTGCTGTTTCTGACTGACCTCTTTCGGCATTTACAAGTGCCAGCGACAATAAAGCCTTGCGGTTTGTATTCTGTCGTTTGAGAGCTTCCATATACTGATTTTGAGCACCAGAAAAACGTCCTTCGTAAAGCTCAATTTCGGCAAGACCAAAGTGGGCATCTATATCATTAGGGTATTTTTTTAGTATGTTATTAAAAATTTCACGACCATCGTCTATACGGCCTAGTGAGACATAAACAAGTCCTTTTAGATTTTGAATCTGCAAATTATTCTTTTCGTATTTTTCTGCATTTTCAAGGTAACTTAACGCAAGATCAAATTCTCCAAGCTTGTATGAACATTCTGCAAGCTTATACCAGGCATCTGTAAATGCAGGGTTTTCTGCAGTTACTTCAAGATAGTACTGTGAAGCAGTATAATAGTTTTCATTCTGCTGGGCTTGCATTCCCATATTATATTTTTCAAGTACAGCAGTAGAATTACCGGCACCAAAAAGTGCAGGGCAAATAAAGAGACATGCCGCAAATACAGAAATTCTTTTATTCTTCATCATCTTTTTTGTTTTCATTGTTTCTGATTACCTTGATTACATTAATCCTATGACCTTCCATATCCTGGACTATAAAATCATAGTTGTTCCAGGAAGATTTTTCATATTTAACAGGAACTTTTCCAAACAAATCAAATACGAAGCCACCAAGAGAGTCAAAATCCTCGTTAGGAAAATCAGCATTTATAGTTTCGTTCAAATCATCAAGGTCTACACGCGCATCGCAAAGCCATACATTTTCATTTATTGTAATAATATCCTCGCGTTCCTTGTCAAATTCATCCTGAATATCGCCTACAATTTCCTCAATGATATCTTCCATTGTGACAATACCAGAAATTCCACCGTATTCGTCAATTGCCATTGCAATATGAAGGTGATGCCTTTTGAATTCTCGCAGCAATGAATCAATGCGTTTACTTTCCGGAACAAAATATGGCTTACGGATAATTTTTAAAAGGTCAACCGGCTGATTTTCTGCAAAGGTTTTGAGAAGATCCTTTACATAAAGCACGCCAACAACATTATCAATTGAATCTGTATAAACAGGGAATCGGGAATGTCCGCTTGCTATAATTTTTGTTACGAGCTCATCCTTTGGTGTATCAGAAGAAATAAAGTCTACGTCAATTCGTGGAACCATAACCTCTTTTACAGAAGTAATTGAAAGATCCTCTACTCCCTGAATCATATCTTTTTTTTCTTCATTAAGGATTTTCTGCTCGATTATATCGTTTTCATCGGCATTTTTTGAAGCATTTTTCTTTTTACGTCCAAATAAACTCATTTTATAATAATTTCATCCTTTAATTTTTCAAGTATATTTTCCTGAAGAACAAGCATTTCGCACTGTGGTACAGTACCCTTTTCTATATGCTCTTCTCCGTGATCCATTCCGTTTAAATGAAGAAGTCCGTGAACCAGAAGCCTCTTTAATTCTGCATTTGTATCTTCATTAAAATATTCGGCATTTACAGGCAATGTTTCAAGGCTAATTGCAATATCTCCAACACACTTCCAGTTACCTTCTTCATCCTCGTAAGTTTCGTCGTTTTCAAAAGATAAAACATCTGTAGGTGCATCTATGTTACGATATGCTTTATTAAGCTCCTGAATATATTCGTCATTGCAAAACAGTACACTAATTTCTTCATTGTCAAAGTTAAGTGCACTGGCGGCAGTTTCAATAAACTTTTGTGCAGCATCAAGCCATTCTGGTTCGCGCATCCCCTCCTGTACCGAAACAAAAATTCTATTTGCCATTTTTTTCTGCCACCTTTTTCTTTTCTACAGGCTTTGGAGCTTCTTTTGAAACTTCAGGCTTTTTTTCGGCATCGGGATCCTGCTGATCAGGATACTCAATACGGCTATGATAAAAGCCTGCCAGAATCTGTACAAAGGATTCTTTAATTTTTGTAAGGTCTCTATAAGTTAAATCACAATAATCAAGCTGATGTGCTTCAATTTTGGCATTTATGAGTGTTGTTATAAAAGTTTCCAGACGAGGGATTGAAGGATTCTTCAGAGTGTGACAAGCTGCCTCTACAGTATCGGCAAGCATAACAACTCCACTTTCTTTTGTTGCAGGAGGACGTCCAGGATATGCAAAATCCTCCGGAGAAAGCGTTGGATCTTTTTCTTTTGCTTCGTTATAAAAATATTGAATAACACTGTTCCCGTGATGCTCCGAAATAATATCAATTATAACCTGCGGTAAATGCATCTGGCGTGCTTTTTCAATACCTTTCTTTACATGACTTTTAATAATCGTTGTATAAAGATTAGGATTGATGTCATTTTTACGTTCACTTTCACCCTGTTGATTTTCTACAAAGTATTCACTCTGATCAATTTTTCCAATATCGTGATAGTAACCTCCAACCCGGGCAATAAGAGGATTTGCTCCAATTTCACGACAGGCAAATTCCGCAAGCTGAGAAACCATCATAGAATGCTGATATGTTCCGCTTGCAGTAATACACATTTTTTTTAGCAGAGCGGCATTTGTATCGCTTAAATCCATAAGACGGAAAACCGAAGCAGTATTGAGCATATATTCAAGTGGTGTCAATAGTCCAAGTGTAAGGATGCCAGAAAGGAAGCCGTTGCACAAAATACCAATGAACAACTTAACATTAGGAGCAAAGGTTTCGTTAAAAATAACAATCAAAAGAATAAAGAAAACAAGGTCGGTTAATGCAAGAATAATACCAGCAAACACCAGGTCTATTCGGCGTTCAACCTTGCGAACAATTGCAACAGAACACAACGAAGTTGCAAGTGTAAACAGGAATGGAACAATTTCCCAGTTTCCGGAACCTAAAACAGCAAATGCCATTACAAAAGAAAACAATACTGCAGAACTCTGTCCATACAGAATTGTAATAATCATTGCAAAAAGACTTGCCGGAATTATTATACAAAGTGCATACGGAGTTGAACAAATAGGAAGCTTACTTCCGAATGAAGCGGCAAAGAAAAGAAGTAAAAGGAATATTACCTGCAAAAGCGGTTCCTGAAGTTTTATTTTTCTACCGAACGGAAGCAAAGAAAACAGCAGATAATACATTATTGAAATAACAAGAAGATAAAGCAGTTTATTTGCAAAAGCCCTGTAGTCAATATAAAGAGGAGATGCTATCATCTTTTGAAGTTTTGCATAGGCTTCTTCTGTAATTTCAAAACCTTTTTTAATAATCTTTTCGCCTGCAACAATTGTTACAGGATTCGCATCATCGGCCGGAATATTTTTTTCTGCAATAATTGTTCTATCAGAAATCTGTCCTATTTCAAAATCATCTATAGAAAAACTTGCTACAGTTTCGCTTGTTGTTATTTTTGCAAATACAAGTGCCGAAACTGCAAGATATCCTATTATGAGCAAAAGTAAAAAAGGATATTTAGTTTTAATATACTGTCCTGCAGAAGTAAAGAAAACCGAAACAGGATTTTTCTTTTCACTGTTCTTATTGTTCTTCTGTTTGTTTTTCATGTTCATAAGCCCTTACAATTTTTTTAACAAGTCGATTTCTTACAACATCTTCTGCTGTAAGCTCCATAAAGCCTATATCTTCTATTTTATACAAAATACTAATTGAATGCACCAGTCCCGAAACATGTTTTTTTGGTAAGTCTGTCTGGGTCGGATCTCCTGTTACAAAAACCTTTGAATTTTCGCCCATACGTGTAAGAAACATCTTCATCTGTGCAACAGTTGTATTCTGTGCTTCATCAAGAATTATTACTGCATTATTGAGCGTACGTCCTCGCATATAAGCAAGAGGCGCTACTTCTATTATACCCGCTTCTGTAAGTTTGCGTACAGTCTCTACACCGATAATCGTTTCCATAGCATCACGAATTGGCCGCAGATATGGATTAATTTTCTGTTCAAGATCACCAGGTAAAAAACCAAGACTCTCCCCAGCTTCTACTACAGGGCGAGTTATAATTAGTTTATTCTTCTTATGAGATAATACCAGACGAAGTGCTTCTGCAACAGCAAGGAAAGTCTTTCCACTACCGGCACTGCCCGTACAAAAAACCATATCTTTTGTTTGAAGAAGATTTATATATTCTGCCTGATGCTGTGTTCTAGGGTAGATTTTTTTAACTGCCCCCGGAACAGTTATTGAAATTTCATCGGCATTAACCTTGCGCTGAGTGTTCAAAACAGAAACGACAACATCTTCTGTATTCATACCACCATCGTTAATTTCATCTACAATGCGGTCTATGATAAACTGAAATTTTTCGCAGGTTTCTTTATCACCCGAGTCGATGTAAAGTTCGTTTCCCCTAGTATAAACAGACACTCCTAAACTTTCTTCGATGAGTCTTATATTGCTGTCATTTGTACCACAAACACAAGAAATAATATTGTTATCAGGTACGACAATTGTATATTCGCTCAAAAAATCCTCTATTCTTATATTTTATAATGCAAATTGAACAAATGCAAGATATTGTGGGTATTAAATAATTATTCTAAAAAATCGCGGGAGCATGGGTTCTGATTTTGCGGAACGCCCTCTTCGCTTAGTGGAGCAAAATCAGGTTCCATGCGTGAGCGATTTTTTAAATATCTACGATATTGCTTCGCCGTAGTTTGCAGATGTACCTGCGCAGGAGCAGATTTGTTTTCTTACAGATCCGATTATTTTAATACCCACAATGCCTTGTCATCTGATTCTTTATATTCATGTGTTAAATTTGTCTTAATACTCTGCATTGGATTCCATACAATACCAATTGAAACATACGGATCAAACACATACTTCTGCGTTCCATTTGCTTTTACAATCTTTGGTTCAAACTTACAGGTCATATTGAAATCCCAATCGTGAAGATTATGTGTAATTGTCAGATTCAACGATTTTAGTTTAAAACCAGAAGTTTCTCTGTTTTTACGGAATGCACCATCTTCCCAGCCCCAACCGTTTATACCATAAATACCTGTGGACTGAAGTAAATCTGCAAAGATTTTAGTCGCAAAGTTATCACCGTAAAAGCTGTCTGTTGAATATTTTCCATTATCCTGAAAATACCAATAAATAGAAGAATTTCTTGAAGTTGCAGAGAAAGTCAATTTAAAGAAATTATTGATATTAAATGTTATCGAAGGTGAAATCTGGAAATAACTGTTTGTTGGCTTAATAAAATCATAATTGATATTTGTGCTCAAACCCGGAGCCCACGAAATTCTATTGAACCATTGATAATATGTTTTAGAAGGTAGAGAATAAGAAAGAGAAGCTGAATATGGTGTAAACTCTTTTTCTTTACGCTGAACGTAGCCTTTTTTACTATCTTCATTTGGTTTTTCTATAAACAAGTCATATTTATAAACATAAGAACTTTTAAATGCTACAGACAGCTGCTTATATGTAAGTGAAAGACTAAGGTTTTCGGGATGACTGTCTTTATTTTCTGTATTATCATTATAAACATAATTAAATGATTCAGAAAGCTTTAATTTAGAATTAAACAGACTTACAGAAAGCGACTGCTGTAATGGATTAAATTGCAAGGTTGAATCATCTTTGCTTTTTTCATAGAAACCTGTACTCATACTGAAATTAACATAAGGGAAAACAAGATTTAAAGAACCTGTATATTTTGCCGTAAGAGGTTTTAATGTGGAAGAAAAAGTAAGAGTCTGTTTGAACTTTGAATCTATTTCTTTCATGCCGAGTGTTAAACTTAATGAATGGGCAGTAATACTTTCTGTATCATCCCAATCAAGCCACTTTGTTTCCCAATCGGGATTGTCGGCATCACCTGTGAATTTTTTTCTGTAAAGCTTCATTGTATTATTCCAGGTTACACCAGTATCAGAGAACATAGGAATATATGCAAAAGGCTTAATGCTTATTGAGTTTGTATTTGTAAGATTTCTTGCCTGTGCGGAATAATCAGCTTTTACAAGATTTTTTCTTTCTTTATCTGAATAACCGTCTGTATTTGGATGGTCCTGCCACAATGGATCATAAGAAAGAGAATTTTTCATTGTAAAGAAGCTTCCGCCATATCCCAGATTACTTGAAAGAGAAAGAGGAATTTTAATTGTATACATCGAAGAACGTACTTTATCCCATTCAAAATCTTCCGGAGTTTTCAGATATTTTTTCCCATCTTTATCTGTTGAACTGTAGGCAATTTGGGTTGAAATATTTGCATTTGCATTATAATCAAGTTTATAAGTTAATCCCGAAATTGTTACAGCACTTGATGAAGGAGTACTTAATTCAGGAAGCACAGGAACAGGCAAACTGAGAGTTTCTGTTTTTGCGGCAGTTTCGCCGGTTGTTTCTGTCTTTTTTTGTTCCTCTTCTTTTTTTCGTTTTTCTTCTTCTGCTGCAAGCTGACTTTCTGTTTTCAAATCATCAGGTTTTGATAAGGCCGAAGGATATTCAACTTTTTTAGCATCAGCAGTAACCTGTTTTAACGGCCATTGGAACAAAGTTCCATTAATAGAAAGCGATGCATTCGCAGGATTAACCTGGCTCGGATAATAAAAAGTTCGTTCTGGTGTATAAGTTTTCCATTCAGAATCTTCTTTATAACGAGAATCTTCTTGAAGTGCTGTATCGTCTTTTTGTAAGGAATTAATATTTATAGAAGATTTTAAACTGAAAGAAAGAGAATTCAAGTACGGCTTTACTACCGAAGGAAGCTTAGGTGAATAGGAAGCATCTAATTTCCATACAAGATTTGAAACAGAATTCTGAGATACCTTTGAACTATTACTGTCTTCAGAATCATTACTCAAATCAATAAGATAAGAAATCCAATCCATTGATTCATCACGAGTTTTAAAATCACCATAGAAATAAGGATCAGAATAAACTGGCAGAGAAATTGAAAGTTTGAAGGGTTTTGAAAGAGTAAAATCAAGATTTGCTCCATAGCGGAACGGAAGCTTTAAACCTAGAAAATTCGATTTATCATACCAGGTGTTTCCTTTAGTAGAAATAGAAGAATAATCACTGCCATTGTAAAAAACAGTATTACTAAAACCAAGAAGAACATTAAAATCAAGATTTGTAATATATTCTTTTGAAGGCCGAAGTTTTCCTTCCAGACCTACCATTCCACCAAGATTCGTATACCAGTCACCAAGTAATTTTATGTAAGTTGAAGTATCTCCTGAATAGCTTTTATCAAGATTATGAAGCATAAGCCCCTGACGTTCCTGTTCTTTAAGTTCAGTAGGTTTCATAAAATTATAAACAGCTTTAAGCGATTCTTCCGATGCAGATTCTGAAGAACTTGTAGATGAACTTGTAGAACTGGTTGATTTATTTGTACTAGTAGTTAAAGGCTTTCGTCCCTTCAAATATAAGGTTGTCTGTATATATTTTCCTTCACGCTGTCGTGAACCAAAAACAGGATTATAAATAAGCTCATCCTTTGGATAATAAAAAGCAGGAAAGTATAAAACCGGGACAGGACCTACATAAAGCAAGGCATTCAAAAAGGCAAACTCTCCTCCGGGAAGCAGCCAGGTTCTTGAAGCATCGATGTGCCAGTGAGGATCTTCGGCATCACAAAATGTTAGACTTGAGTTTTTAAATGCAATTGTATTATCTTCGCTTTTTCCAAAAATATCTGAAAAAACTATAAGTGTTGAACCAGAAGGAAGATTTAACGCATCGCTTTTTGTCTGAACTACGCGGCCATCTTCAAAAATACCTTCAAGAGTTGATGTATTCATAAGAAGAGAGCTTGCAGTTGTTGTTTCGCCACCTGCAGAAGAACTTTTTGTAAGGATTTCTACATTTCCTTCGGCAAAGAGCATTTCGGTTTTACGGTCATAGGTTACCTTGTCGGCCTTGATTTCTGAAACTGTACTTCCTTTTTTTACAGAAATTTCTACACTTCCTTCAAGAACAATAGAATCCTGTTCTTCCTTGTTACCGTCAGCTGTTTTGGAATTATCATTCTTTTCATAAGTTGTCTGACGGGCATTTGTAATTGTAATAGTTGTAACTTCGGTTTCCTGGGCATAAAGAAAGTTTAGACAGGTGCAGGTAAAAACTAGGAGGAAGATTAGAACTCGTGTCATTATCGGGCTTGACCCGATAATCTTTCTTATAAAAGATTGCCGTGTCAAGCACGGCAATGACATTTTGACGTGTTGACTCCTCACTTATCCTTACCTCCCAAATCCTGCAGGAATTGTCCAGTGTAACTTTTTTTACAAAGAGCTACTTCTTCAGGCGTTCCGCTTGTTACAAGTGTACCGCCCTTGTCACCGCCTTCTGGGCCAAGGTCAATTATATAATCGCACTGCTTTATTACATCAAGGTTGTGTTCAATCATTACAACAGTGTTGCCGTTATCTACAAGCCGCTGGATAACTGCCATAAGCTGCTTTACATCTGCAAAGTGTAAGCCTGTTGTTGGTTCGTCAAGGATGTAAAGAGTTTTGCTTGTTGCAGGGCGTGCAAGTTCGTTTGCAAGTTTTACACGCTGTGCCTCGCCGCCACTTAGTGTAAGGGCATTCTGTCCAAGCTGAATGTAGCCAAGACCGACAGACTGCAGTGTTGCAATTTTTCTATATATATGAGGAATACTCTGGAAAAAGTCGCAGGCTTCGTCAATGCTCATGTTGAGTACGTCGTTTATTGATTTTCCTTTGTATTCTACTTCAAGAGTTTCACGGTTAAAGCGTTTTCCACCACAGACTTCACACTGAATGTATACGTCGGGAAGGAAGTTCATTTCAATTACAATTTCACCGGCACCCTGACAGTTTTCGCAGCGGCCGCCTTTTACGTTAAAGCTGAATCGGCCTTTCTGGTAACCGCGGGCTTTCGACTCCGGCAAGCTTGCAAACAGGTCACGGATTGCGTCAAAAACTCCTACATAAGTTGCAGGGTTACTTCGCGGGCTGCGGCCAATCGGTGACTGATCAATATTTATTACCTTATCTACGCCTTCAATTCCTTCTACGCTGTCGCATTCACCTACATCGTAATTTGTGCGCATAATTTTGTTGCTAACTGCAGGGTAAAGAATGTCGCTCATGAGGGTTGACTTACCGCTGCCGCTTACGCCTGTGATACAGGTAAAGGTACCAAGAGGAATCTGAACACTAACGTCTTTAAGGTTGTGTTCGCGCGCTCCGTTTATCTTAATGAATTTTCCGTTTCCAGGGCGGCGATGCTCTGGCAAATCCATGCGCAGAGTGCCTGCTAAGTACTGGCCTGTAAGGCTTTCTTTTACTTTTGCAACTTCATCCGGAGTGCCAGCTGCTACAACCTTACCGCCGTTTATACCGGCTCCTGGTCCTAAGTCTATAAGATAATCTGCAGTGCGCAGGGTTTGTTCATCGTGTTCTACAACAATTACTGTATTTCCGTTGTCGCGAAGATTGAGCAAGGTATCTATGAGGCGCTGGTTATCACGTTGGTGTAAGCCTATACTTGGCTCATCCAGAATGTACATAACACCGCAAAGTGCTGAACCAATCTGAGTTGCAAGTCTTATTCGCTGAGCCTCACCACCACTTAAAGTTTCGGCAGCGCGTTCCATTGTAAGATATTCAAGACCAACATCACGAAGGAAGCGCAGACGTGCACGGATTTCTTTAAGAATCTGAACCGCAATCTGTTCTTCACTTTCAGAAAGTTTAAGGTTATCAAAAAAAGCAATTGAGTCTGCAACCGAAAGCTTACATAGCTCATAAATATTTTTACCGTTTACAGTAACTCCAAGTGCTTCGGGGCGCAGGCGCATTCCATGGCAGGCAGAGCATTCGTGAATTGCCATGAACTTTTCTTCTATATTTGTGCGCATTGCCTCGCTCCAGGCTTCGCGGTGACGGCGTGTCATTTCCTTTACAACACCAATCCACGGGCGGTTATATTCAGAATAACCTTCTCCACTCTGCTTCTGGTAAATCCAGTGAAGTTTTTTTGTGTCAGAGCCGTTCCACATAAAATCAAACTGTTCGGGGGTCAGCTGGTCAATCGGGGTATCCAGGGTAAAACCTGCGGCGTCTGCAACTGCTGTAAAAATACTTCTGTTCCATTCAGAAGTTGGTGTAAAAAATGGAAGACCACCTTCGTTAAAGCTGAGCGACTTATCAGGAAGGATTTTATCAAAGTCCCATTCCATCTTTTCGCCAAGACCTGTACATTCCGGGCAGGCACCAAAAGGATTGTTGAATGAGAAAAGGCGTGGTTGCAAATCCGGAATAGAAATACCGCAGTCAGGACATGCATTCTTCTGGCTGAAGAAAACCTCGGTGATTTTGTCGTCATCCGGCTCCTGCTTAGTTACAATAACAATTCCGTTTGCATTTTTAAGCGCAATTTCAATAGAGTCTGCAAGACGCGAACGTACATCATCAGATTTTTTAATTCGGTCAACTACAATTTCAATAGTATGCTTTTTCTGTTTATCAAGCTTAATTGAATCTTCAAGCTCAGCCATAACACCGTCAATTCGCGCACGAACAAAGCCCGATTTTTTAGCATCTTCAATTATCTTAGTATGCTCACCCTTTTTTCCACGGATAACCGGAGCAAGCACCTGCATTTTAGTTCCGTCGGGCCAGGCCATTACAGTATCAATAATCTGGTCAACAGACTGCTCCCGAATTTCACGCCCGCACTGAGGACAATGAGGATGACCTATTCGCGCAAAAAGCAGACGGTAAAAGTCATAAATCTCGGTAATAGTACCAACAGTAGAACGAGGATTTTTATTAGTAGATTTCTGTTCAATAGAAATAGCAGGAGAAAGCCCTTCAATAAGGTCAACATCGGGTTTGTCCATGCGTCCCAAAAACTGGCGGGCATAGCTTGAAAGGCTTTCCATATAGCGGCGCTGTCCTTCCGCAAAAAGCGTATCAAACGCCAGCGAAGATTTTCCCGACCCGCTCAAGCCCGAAATTACAACAAGCTTATTCCTAGGTAAAGTAACATCTATATTTTTAAGGTTATGCTCGCGAGCTCCACGGATAACAATCTTTTCTTCTGCCATAATTAATCTATTATAGCGTATTTCCCACTTAAAGCAAACATGGCAAACATATAAAGACAGTTATCGTAATAGCGGCGTTCACCCATGCGTAATGGTGTTTCCCAGAAGCGTCTTACAATTTTTTCTGCGGCGGCTGAGGCGGCTTGTGAACAGGCCATAGTCGTCTGGGCAAGTGTTGCAAGTAAGCCAACGGGATGCAATGCCTTTTCTTCAGTTCCATCTGGCAGGAGTACAGGTGTTCCATCCAGGTGATATTTTTTGTAGTCAGCAGGATCAATCTCTGCAAAGAAAGTAACAAGATTATCTGCAATCTTTTCAAACTCTGGTGTGTGACCATGCCACAAAGAATCCAAACCAATGTTTGCACCAGTTCTATATGCGTCGCTGTAAAAGTCGCCATGCTCTGGCGGTGGGCCAAAAGGATTTGGTGTTCCGTCAAAGTTTCCGTATTCGGGGTTCATACCAGTAACCGGGTGACACGCCTTTGCAAGATACTCGCGGCTGGCATTCTCTGCTCGCTTCCAGAAAGCCCGGTCTTCTTCATCTGCCCACATGGCAAAATAATGATAAAAATGCATAAGATGATATGAAGGATCTGTAAAAGGACAGGCAGGCACAAAAAGAACATATGCATTATCTGCATTCCACATCGGGAACTTATGATGTACGCATGTATGCAAAATGCGTCTGGCCCACATGGTGTAGTTATAAATACTTTCACCCTCTGCATCACCCCACTTGCGGCCTGCCAGAAAGAGTGCCATTGCAAAGAACTCTTCTCCGTCTGGTGCCGGGCCCCAGGCATTCTTTTTACCGTCAGGGCCAACAGACCAGGCAAAATATCCTGCCATCGGGCCTTCGCGCATATACATAAAATCCATGGAAAACTTCCACATGCGGTCAAAAATGTCCTTGCGGTCCATAAGTACACTCATAAGCATGCCGTAAGACATACCTTCGGTGCGGGCATCGCAGTTTCCTGTATCCATAAAGTAACCTGTGTCGCCGATTCCTTCAAAATAAAAGCGGCTCCACGGTCTTTCAAAAATCTCTGTAAAAGTGTCTGCTACACGCTTGTCAATTTCTTTCTGAGTGTAGCCATATTTCAAAAATGTGTTTTCCATAAGATTATTGTGACATAAAAAGAGGCATTTGACTATTACAAAACTGTAAACTTATTGAATAATTATTTTGAAGTGGCAGCTGTAGAAGAAAACCTTGAAAGAAACAACTTTGTGCGTTCCTGTTTTGGATTTTCTATAACTTCGCCGGCATTGCCTTCTTCTACAATCACACCGCCATCCATAAAAATAATGTGGGTAGAAATGTCGCGGGCAAAGGCCATTTCGTGAGTTACTACAACCATTGTCATTTTTTCGGCGGCAAGCTCTTTTATAACTGCAAGAATCTCGCCGGTAAGTTCAGGGTCTAGAGCACTTGTAGGTTCATCAAAAAGCAGAACCTGCGGTTTAAGTGCAAGCGCCCGCGCAATAGAAACACGCTGCTGCTGACCACCGCTAAGCTGGCATGGGTAAGAATCGGCTTTATCGGCAAGCCCCATTCGCTCAAGCAAAGTTCTGGCAGTCTGTTCGGCTTCTTCCTTTGATTTTTTAAGCACCTTAAGTTGGGGCTGCATAACATTCTGCAAAACTGAATAATGCGGAAAAAGATTGAAATTCTGAAAAACAAGTCCGCTCTGAAGGATTATATTATGGCGCTGCTCTTTGCTACAGTAAGCCCCGCCCTGTACCAGAGTCTGACCACAAATTGTAATTGTTCCGTCAGTAACATCTTCAAGCTGTGAAATGCATCGAAGAATTGTAGACTTTCCCGAACCACTTGGACCGATTATACTAAGCACCTGCCCCTTTTCAACAGTAAAAGAAATATCTTTTATAACATCAAGAGTACCAAATGATTTTTTTAAGTTTTTAACACTGATTATTTCTTCCATAAAATCATCCGTACGCTAGTTATAATATCCAAGTTTCTTTTCAATCTGCTGAAATACAACAGAAACAAACCAGTTCATAAAGAAATAAAAAACTCCGGCAATGAACAAAGGCCAGAACGAAAACAATGCACCCTGTCTTTCCTTTGCAATCATCAACAACTCAGCAACACCAATTACCGAAACAAGTGCTGTGTCTTTTACAAGAGTAATTACTTCGTTTCCCATTGCAGGAACAATTCGTTTGATTACCTGAGGCAATATAATAGTAAAAAAGGTCTGACCACGAGTGTAGCCTAGAACCTTACATGCTTCATACTGCCCCTTTGGAATGGATTCAATTCCACCACGATAGATTTCTGCAAAGTATGCTGCATAGTTAATGCTCAAAGCAATAATTGCAGCCGCAAAACGATTCCAGCGGAAAGTTACATCATAACCAATATCATTAAGCCAGCGTATAAAAAGCCCTGGTCCAAAATAAACAACAAGCAGCTGAAGCATTAAAGGTGTACCTCTTATTACCAGAAGAAAAACATTTGTAATAAACGATAAAACTTTGTTTTTTGACATTCGTCCCATTGTAATTGGCATTGCAAGAGGAATTGCAAAAAGCAGAGTCAAAAAGAATACTTCAAGTGATACACAGGAACCCTTGAGCATCACTAAAATCATTTTTACATATCGTTCAGAAATCAAGGTACACCCCGACGGCACCAGAAGGCAGCCGCACTTCTATTTAGCAATTACAGAAATGTCTGAACCAAACCACTTGGCAGAAATCTTTGCAACAGTTCCGTCTCCAGCCATTTCTTTAAGGATTTTTTCAACTTCGTCGCGAAGCTCAGGCTCCTTCTTTCTAAAACCAATACCATATTCTTCGTTTGCAAGAGCCTGCTTTACAATAGCAAATGGTTCGCCAGTCTGAGTAATAGAATAATTTGCAACAACGCTGTCCATTACAATACCGTCTACACCGCCAATTTTAAGGTCATTCAAAGCTGTGATATTTTCCTTGTAAGAAACTGTATCACCTAAAGAAGCTTTAAAATCTGGATTATCATCAATTGCTTCCTGTGCACTTGAACCGCTCTGGTAACCTACAATTTTACCCTTCATATCTGCAAGAGTCTTGATTCCATCCTTCTGGCGAACAACAAGTACCTGCTCGTTATCAAGGTAAGGGAATGTCATAGACAAAGCATTTTTTCTGTCTTCTGTAATTGTAAAGCCGTTCCAGATACAGTCAATTTTACCTGTTTCAAGTTCCATTTCCTTGGCATCCCAGTCAATTGGCTGAGCCTTAAACTGAACTCCAAGACGCTTTGCAACTTCTTTTGCAAGATCAATATCGTAACCTACAATTTCGTTATTATCATCTCTAAAGCCCAATGGCGGGAAAGAATCATCAAGACCAAGAACAAAAACTCCGCGTGTTTTCAATGCTTCTACTGCATTAGTTGCCTTTGCGCTTTTTTTACTGCAGCCACTTAAAGCCATAACACAGGCAAGAGCTGCAACGACAAAAAAAATTTTTTTCATTTTAAATAACTCCTTTTGAACCCCTTTCGGGTTTTCTTCTATATAATTATATTTCTTCTTACAATTTATTCAAGTATTCATTGACACAGCACGCTCATTTCTATATTATAAAATTACTATAAATAGAAACACTCACACAAAAGGATTTTTTTATGATAATCAAAATCGCAATGCTTTTAATCTTCTTTGCCATCATGATTTTTGTTGGAGTTTATTCCCGCAAACAGGCTAAAGATGTAAACGGATTTGTTCTTGGCGGACGAAATGTTGGTCCATGGCTCACAGCCTTTGCTTACGGAACTTCTTACTTTTCTGCCGTAGTATTTATTGGTTATGCAGGCCAGTTCGGCTGGAAGTACGGAATCTCCAGTACCTGGATCGGTCTTGGAAACGCCTTCCTTGGCTCACTTCTTGCATGGGTTGTAATGGGACGCCGTACCCGCGTAATGACACATCACCTTGATGCAAAAACAATGCCGGACTTTTTTGGTAAACGCTACCAGAGCCAGTCACTTCGCATAGCAGCAGCCGCAATTGCATTTATCTTCCTTATTCCATATACAGCATCTTTGTACAAAGGACTTTCTACTCTTTTTGGACTTGCCTTTGACATTGACTACAAATGGTGTGTAATCGGCATGGCAATTCTTACAGCTGTATACGTAATCCTTGGCGGTTACATGGCAACAGCCATCAACGACTTTATTCAGGGAATCATCATGATTGGTGGTATCATAGCTGTAATTGCAGCAGTAATCTCAGGCCAGGGTGGCTTCTTAAGCGCACTCAACAAGCTTTCACAAATTCCTGCAGACTCAAGCATAGCCGCAGCCCCACTCAAGGGAATGAACGGAATGTTTGCATCCTTCTTTGGACCAGACCCTCTCAACCTTCTTGGTGTAATCATCCTTACTTCGCTTGGTACCTGGGGTCTTCCACAGATGGTCGGAAAGTTCTATTCAATTAAATCGGAAAAATCAGTAAAAACCGGAACAGTAGTTTCAACAGTATTTGCAGTAATCATCGCAGGCGGTTGTTACTTCCTTGGTGGTTTTGGACGCCTGTTCGACACCCCTGCAATTCACAGTGCAAAAGGAATTGTTTACGACAGCATAGTTCCACAGATGCTTTCAACTCTCCCGGATATTTTGATTGGTATTGTAGTAGTACTCGTACTTTCTGCTTCTATGTCAACTTTGTCTTCACTTGTTTTAACATCAAGCTCAACACTTACACTCGACATGCTCAAAATTACCTGCATGAAAAAGACCGACGAAAAGAAAACCGTTTTTGTAATGCGAATCTTTATCGTAATCTTTATTGCAGTTTCTGTAGCAATTGCTGTTAATCCAGACAAGGTTCCATACATTGCTCAGCTCATGGGTTATTCATGGGGTGCTCTTGCCGGTGCCTTCCTTGCTCCGTTCCTTTACGGACTTTTCTCAAAGAAAACTACAAAGGCTGCCGTTTGGGCTAACTTTATCTGGGGTGTTGTTCTTACAGTAGTAAACATGTTCCCGGCCCTGCGCTTTATTCAGTCACCAATTAACTGTGGTGCCGTTGCAATGGTAGGCGGACTCATAATTGTTCCACTTGTAAGCCTCTTTACACCAAAGCTTCCTGCTTCCGATGTAGACCAGATGTTCGCCTGCTACGAAGAAAAAGTTCAGGTTACAAAGAAAATGGTTCTTGTAGAAGAAGACGATGCAGAAAAATAGTTAATATAATGTAACCAAAAAAACAAACTAAAAAAACAGTGCTCGGAGTAAAAAAAGACCGGAAACAACTTCCTCTGTTGTTTCCGGGTATTTTTTATGGGAGCATACTGTTTTTTTATATTTGCTCCATTTCGTTACAATAAATTATACTTTAAACTGGTCAATTTGATTTCCAATCTTTACAATGGAATCTTTTACAGTATTTGTAATGGTGCTAAGAGAAGCGCCGGTTTCATTGATTTTCTGCGCACCAGTAGCCATTTCTTCCATACTGTCTTTCATGTTACGGGTAAATTCCTGCAGAACATTTACTTCTTTAAGGATTAATTTGTTACCTTCGCTCATTTCGTTTGCGGCAACATGTACTTCAGAAGTACTATTGTTCATGCTGTAAAGTGCATCGGTAATCTGTTTAGAACCGGCCTGCTGTTCTTCCATTGCAGCTTTAATTTGAGAAATAAGCTCGTCGGTATCGGCAATCTGCTGAGAAACAGAAGAGAATTCCTTATTTGCCTCTGCCGAAGCCTGAACTACACCCATAATTGACTCTTCAATATTCTTTAACTGTTCACCAATTGTCTTTGACTGTGTACTTGAATTTTCCGAAAGTTTTCGAATTTCATCGGCAACTACAGCAAAACCTTTTCCTGCGTCACCGGCATGTGAAGCTTCAATTGCAGCGTTCATAGCAAGAAGGTTTGTCTGTTTTGCAATAGAAGAAATAACTGTATTTGCCTTTTGAAGCATGTCTGACTGCTGTTCAATAACCTTAATCTGTTCATCAACGGCATTCTGTTTTGCAATACCGCTTCGTGCGTTACTTTCAAGCTGATTAAATGATTCAGCCATTTTATCAACAGAAGAGTTTACGGAATTAATATTTCCAATCATTTCTTCAACTGCTGCACTAGCCTGTGTTACACCTGCTGCCTGAGTTTCAATCATTCTTTCAAGAGATTCAATATTTGAAGCAATTTCGTTTACTGCGGCAGCTGTCTGATCAACGCTCTGTGACTGATTATTAATCTGGCCATGCATGCTTTCAATATTTGCAATAATCTGAGTAATGGCACTGGCAGTATCTTGTGCAGAAGCAGCCATATCTTCACCGGCAACTCCAAGTTCATTCTTTGAATCTTTTACATCACTAATAATTGTCTGAAGCTTTTCGGTAAAATTATTAAAGCCCTGTACAACCTGCCCTATTTCGTTATTTGATTTTATTTCAATTCGCTGGGTAAGGTCGGCATTTCCGCTTGCAATTCCTGTAATAGAATTCTTTACAATTTTCAAAGGCTTAAGAGAGAACACAAGAACAACAGCACCAAGAACAAGAATAATTAAAACCATTCCAAGTCCAAATACGAAGGCTGCCTGTTCAATTTTCTTTCCTAACAAATCAACAACATTTCCTGGAACCGAAAAGCCTAAACCCCAAGGAGTTCCTTCAATTCCGGAATAAACTAAAAGGTCTTTTTTACTTCCTGTATAAGAAACAATCCAGGCATATCCCGATTCTCCATTAACCATTTTTTGCGAATATCCGGAAAGATCTTCGTGGCCTTCACCAGGATTTGTTATAAAGTTTGCACCTTCTATTGCAGCCGGATGATATATTACTGCACCATCATGGTCTACAACAAAAACCCAGACTCCATCTGGAACTTTAAAGTTTTTTATAGGCTCAATTAAATCATCAACATTAACAACACCCGCTACCATTGCAAAGGTTTTATTGTCTTTATCGTGGATTCGGCGTGTAATATGAACTACACGGTTACCTGTCGTTTTTGAAATTACCGGATTATCAACATATTTATCCTGACCGTTTAAATATACAGCCTGATAGTAATCTCGTTCTGCAATATCTGTACGGCTTCCGTTATCGTTATAAGACAAGCCACCTTCTGCGGCGAGCATTATATAATCAAAACTGCCGCTACGAATCTCGGGATGCTCCTGAAGCCATTTTCCGGCTTTATCAAAATCACCCTCTTTCATGATATCGGCATTAACATAGGCATCAAGCTCTTTGAAATAACTGTCAATAACCTTTTCAACATTCATTTTAAGAGAAGTTGTAAGCATAACATAACTTTCAACATTGTTTTCGCGGGAATCAGATTTTGCAAGCTGCGACAAAACTGCAACCTGTATTGTAGTGATTGAAATAATTAAAAGTCCAATCATAAAAATGAGATTGAAGACAAGGCTTATTTTTCTTTTTTGTCCTTTCAGGTTCTTTAAGTTCTTCATATATATTCTCCGTACAGTAAAAGATGCAAACTCTCTAATATACTTATAGACTTATAAATGGACTTTTAAACTATATTATATTATAACTTTAAGAATCTAAATAATCAAATAGATTTTTAAATATTTCTAAACTTATTCAGCATCAATAATTTCACCATTTACCTTAAAAATCATAGATTGACTAATAATTCTTTTTACTTTAAACTTTTTTATATGGAAAATCAGCAGTTTAATTTTAAGAAGTTACCGCATTTCAAACAGATAATTCCAATTTGCTTTGCGACTGATGATAATTACATTCCATTTCTGGCTGTTGCAATTGCTTCTCTTTTAGATAATGCTGCAAAAGACAAGTATTATAAGATTTATGTTCTTACTACCCAGCTTAAACAGGAAAATATTGACAGCATACTTAAATTAAAGACAGTTAATTCTTCAATACAATTTATTTCTCTTGCAAAAGAACTTGATAAAATTCAGTCAATGCTTCATCTTCGCGATTATTATTCAAAGGAAACTTATTACAGAATTTTTATTCCAAATGTATTCCCTGAATATGCAAAGGTGCTTTACCTTGACTGCGACATTACAATAACAGGAGACATAAGTAAACTTTATAATACCGAAATTCACGGCTACTATGTTGGTGCTGCAATAGAAGAAGTTATGCAGACCTTTGATGTTTTTGGAAACTATGTAGAAAAGGTTGACGGTATTAATAGAAAAGCATATTTTAATGCAGGTATTCTGCTTATAAATTGTCACCGCTGGCGAAACAAAATGGTTGCTGAACGCTTTGTTGAACTTTTGGGAAAATATAAGTTCCGCGTTGTTCAGGATGAAGATTATCTTAATGTAATTTGCCGCAACAATGTAAAATGGGTAAATCTTGGCTGGAACAAAACCTCGTACAAAAACGATTCTTTTGATGACAAGGATCTTAATATAATTCACTGGAAGATGAACTGGCGTCCGTGGAAAGAAAAAAATGTTTTATATGAAGAGCATTTCTGGAAATATGCAAAAATGACAGATTTCTATGACAAGCTTATCCAGATGCGCGACAGCCGTACCGATGCAGACAGAGCAAAAGATCAGGCAATGTTCGATAATCTTTCAAAAATGGCAGAAGACGAATCAAACGATCCGAATAACTTTGCACACACAATCGGAAAAGTTGGATTATCTAAAAAGCTTTGGGATCGTATTATTCGATTCATAAAATTCCGTAAGCTTATCAACCTTAGAATATTCAGACAAAAACTTTCATAATTCACCTCAGGAGATTTTATATGAAAACAATTCTCGACTGGAATGTATACGAAAATACTGCGCGCAAAGCAATTGCAGAAGGCTGTGTTCTTTTGGAAAACGACGGTGTACTTCCTCTTAAAAAAGACAGTACTGTTTCTGTATTTGGAAGAATCCAGAGCAATTATTATAAAAGCGGTACAGGTTCCGGTGGAAAAGTAAATGTAACAAAAGTCTGGAATATTGTTGAAGGTCTTGAAGAAAGCGGATTTGTTAAAGTAAATCAGGAACTCAAAAAAGTTTACGAAGAATGGGAAAAGGAAAATCCTTATGATGAAGGTATGGGCTGGGGAAAAGAACGCTGGTCTCAGGACGAAATGCCTCTTACTAAAGAAATTGTTGATGCTGCCGCTGCTGCAAGTGACGTTGCCCTTGTAATAATTGGCCGCACTGCCGGTGAAGATAAAGATAATTCTGCAACAAAAGGCTCGTGGTTTCTGTCGGATGGCGAAATGGATATGCTTAAAGCTGTTCGTGCAGGTTTTAAAAAAGTTGCAGTTCTTTTGAATGTCGGCAACATCATTGACATGAGTTTTGTGCAGGAAGTTAAACCCGATGCCGTAATGTATGTATGGCAGGGAGGAATGCTTGGAGGCCTTGGAACTGCAGATGCTCTTACAGGAAAAACTCCACCTTGCGGAAAGCTAACCGACACAATTGCTGCAAAAATTGAAGACTACCCTTCACACAAATGGTTTGGAAATCTTAAAGAAAACTTTTACTGCGAAGATATTTTTGTAGGCTACCGATATTTTGAAACCTTTGCAAAAGACAAGGTGCTCTATCCGTTCGGCTATGGATTAACATATTCTTCTTTTAAAATTGAAACAGTTAGTTCAGCCGACGATAGAGCCGGAAAAAAGCTTAACCTTAAAGTAAAAGTAACTAATACAGGAAGCACTGCCTGTAAGGAAGTTGTGCAGATTTATGTTGGTGCACCAAATGGCAAGCTTGGTAAAGCAGAGCGCGTGCTTGTTGATTTTGAAAAAACAGAACTTCTTGACCCAGCCAGCTCACAGGAAATTGATTTTACAATTCCTTATGAAAGTTTTGCTTCTTACGATGACGGCGGCTACACAGGAAACAAAGCTTGTTTTGTACTCGAAGAAGGAAACTACAAGGTTTATGCCGGAAGCGATGTTCGCTCTGCCACACAAGTTTATGACTTTACTCTTGATTCCCTGCTTGTAATAAAACAATGCGAAGAAGCCTATGCACCGGTACGCGCTTTTGAACGAATGCACAGAACACAAGCCAGCACGCTTACAATGCAGAACGTCCCACTTTCAACAATTGATATGTGGCAACGCCGCAAAAAACGACTTCCACAAGAAATTCCATTCACCGGCGACAAGGGCTACAAGCTCAAGGATGTACTAGACGGCAAAGTTGACATTAAAGATTTTGTTGCTCAGTTTACAGATGAAGAGCTTGCCTGCTTTACCCGCGGTGAAGGAATGGGAAGTAGTCTTGTAACTCCGGGAACTGCTTCTGCCTTTGGTGGAGTTTCTCCTCGTTTACACGACTATTACGGAATCCCAGTTGCCTGTTGCGACGACGGACCTAGTGGTATGCGCCTTGACTGTGGCATGAAAGCCTTCTCTCTTCCAAACGGAACCGCAATTGCCTGTACCTTTAACAAGAAACTTGTAAAAGAATTGTATACTCTCACAGGTCACGAAATGCACGCAACAAATGTTGAAAATCTTCTTGGACCTGGAATGAATATCCGCCGTCATCCGCTTAATGGACGAAACTTTGAATATTTTTCGGAAGATCCTTTTGTTACCGGTGTAATGGGTACTGCAATGATTCAGGGCTTACAGGCAGCAGGAGTTACCGGCACAATGAAGCACTTCTGTGGAAACAATCAGGAAGCAAACCGCCACGGAATAGATTCAATTATTAGTGAACGAGCTCTTCGTGAAATCTATCTTAAAGGTTATGAAATGGCTGTTAAAAATGGCGGTGATTCTGTTATGACAACCTATGGACTTGTAAACGGAATTCACACCTCAAGCAGCTACGATTTGAACACAACAATTCTTCGTGATGACTGGGGCTTTAAAGGAATTGTAATGACAGACTGGTGGGCATTGCTCAACGAACCTGGTGAAAAACCAAACAGAACAAACTTTGCAGTAATGCTCCGTGCCCAAAATGATGTATATATGTGCTGTCCCGATGGCAAAACAGATGCAAGCGGCGAAAACACATTTGCAGCTCTCAAAGACGGAACTCTTACACGAGCAGAACTCCAGCGTACTGCCATAAATGTCTGCAATCACGTAATGCACACAATTGCAATGAAACGCCTGCTTGGTACCGACGAAGGTATAGAAATTATAAACCGCCCTGCCTCACCTGATGACATCAAAATGGAAGATGTATCGTTTGTAGAGCTAGGAAAAGACGAGCTTGTAATAGATTTGACTTATCAGGAATGCAAGGCAAATACAAATTACGTACTTGCACTTGATGTTAAAGAGTTGGGTGCTTTTGAAGCATCTCTTACCGGAAGTTCAGAACTTGGTGAACTTGCACAGCTGCCAGTAACAATGTTCTTCCAGGGTATTCCAATGACAAGCTTTACTTTCAACGGCACAGGCGGAAAAGATGTTACCATAACAAAAGAAATCCCGCTGGTAACAAGATTCAGCATTTGCAGGCTGTTTGTTGCTTCCAACGGGCTTAAGTTGAAACAAATCAAATTAAAATTTAAGACAAAAGATTGTAAAAGCTTATTCGAGATGTAAATAGATTGTCGGGTCAAGCCCGACAATGACATGTCATTCCCGGGCTTGACCCGGGAATCTCTTAATTAGCCTTAATTGAATTCTTCACAATAACATCATGTGCACCACCCTCGCGGATAGAGGCTGCACTTACAAGTGTAATCTTTGCGTTCTTCTGTAATTCAGGAATTGTAAGAACACCGCAGTTACACATTGTATGAATTACTTTGCTTGTTGTAAGAGTAACGTTATCGTGGAGCGAACCTGCATAAGGAACATATGAATCAACGCCCTCTTCAAATGCCATTCCTTTTTTACCGCCAAGGTCGTAGCGCTGCCAGTTGCGTGCACGGTTTGAACCTTCACCCCAGTATTCCTTTACGTAGTTACCATTAACAATAAGCTTGTTTGTTGGAGATTCGTCAAAGCGGGCAAAATAGCGTCCAAGCATTACAAAATCTGCACCCATAGCCAAAGCCAAAGTTACGTGGTGGTCATAAACAATACCACCATCGGAACAGATTGGAACATAAATACCTGTTTCTTCGTAGTACTTGTCGCGAGCCTTTGCAACTTCAATTGTGGCTGTAGCCTGACCACGACCAATACCCTTCTGTTCGCGTGTAATACAAATTGAACCGCCGCCAATACCAATCTTAACAAAGTCTGCACCTGCTTCTGCAAGGAAACGGAAGCCTTCTGCATCTACAACATTACCGGCACCAATTTTTGCATTAGGCCATTTAGCGTGAATATCCTGTAAAGCGCGGCGCTGCCATTCTGTAAAGCCTTCGCTAGAGTCTAAAGTCATTACATCAACTCCGGCTTCAAGAAGTGCTGGAACTCTGTCCATATAATCGCGTGTATTAATACCGGCACCTACAATATATCGTTTTTGTTCATCAAGTAATTCGTTTGGATGTTCTTCGTGGCTTGCAGCATCCTTACGGAAAACCAGGTAAAGAAGATTTCCGTCGCCATCAACAATCGGAAGCTGGTTTACTTTTTTCTGCCAGATAATATCATTTGCTTCTTCAAGAGTAATTCCTTCGCGGCCCATTACAAGGGAACCAAGCGGAGTCATATATTCCTGAACCTTTGCATCCGGAGCAGCCTTTTTAATACGGAAGTCGCGGTCTGTAATGATACCAAGAAGTTTTCCGTTTGCTGTTCCATCAAGTGTTACTGCAACTGTAGAGTGTCCTGTTTTTTCAATTGCTTCAACAAGTTCAGTCAAAGTCTGTTCAGGACGAATATTTGTATCAGAAGGAACAAAGCCTGCTTTATATGCTTTTACTCTGGCAACCATTGCAGCTTGATTTTCAATTGTCTGAGATCCGTAAATAAACGAAATGCCGCCTTCTTTTGCAAGAGCGACGGCAAGTTTATCATCAGAAACAGCCTGCATTACAGCAGATGTCATAGGAATGTTCATAACAAGAGGACATTTTTCGCCCTTTTTCTTGTTGTAACGAACTACAGGTGTCTGCAGATTTACATTGGCAGGAATACAATCTGGTCCAGTATAACCTGGAATCAACAGATACTCATCAAATGTGTGTGACGGTTCTTCAAAAAAATAGGCCATGTTTTCTTCCTCTTAGATATTAATATTTTAATCGGTAATTATATAATACAAAGAATATTCGGTCAAGGACTATTTATTGTCTATTTATTGACAGAACGATGAATTGTTTTGCCATTACGAACGAAGTGCATCAATCCGTTACTTCAGCATTTTATATACATTTGAAATTTCAGATGTATTATTAGCAAAATGAACGACCATAACATAATAGAACTGGCCTATTTCATCTGAATTAAGCATATCCTCGCGCACATCATTATCTTTAAATGAAATACCGCCGTTGTCACCACTAAAATAATAGGTCTTTATGAGTTTACCGCGTCGTTCCCATTCATCAATATCGGAACCAAGATTATTAAGACTTGAAATCAGATTAATAATAACAGGTCTGTTTGAACTTACAGCAGCAGTATTCTTAAAGAAAGATCCTTTGAACTTGCTCATATCTTCATCTGCAGCAGGAATATAATAATACACCGGATAAGAAACAGTTTCATCTGTATACAAATCATATTCAGTTTCATTTTCTACGAATGGAACAACAGATTCTGTTTCGGCAGAATCATTATAAGGACGACCGGCTTTCTTATTTACACCACGCTTTGTTTTTGCATTATAAGTATTATCATTAAAGCTTTGTATTGAAATTCTGTAGAAGGTTCCCTTCTGAAGCTGCTTTGTTTTTGAACTTCTTCCTCCAAGAACCTTATCAATAACACTTACAGTTGCTTTTGTTGTATTTGAAATTGTTTTATTTTTTGAGTTAATTACACAATTCTGAAGTTCATTCTGATTTTCATAAAAATCGTACCAGCCGCTTGAAGTATTTTTGTTATCTGCATCATAGGCCTGAATATTTATCATGTTTTTATCAAATCGTGCTTCATTATCTTTTAGATTCAAAACAGTAGTAAACTGATTTGCAGCAGAATCATATGTAACTTTTAATTTATTCTTAAATGTGCCAATATTTGCCTTCCCCAAAGTAATAAAGTTTTCGTTTCCAAAAGCATCCCAAACTTTAGCAAAGAACATATATTTTCCGTCTTTGAGGCCATTTACATATACAACAGGAGAAAGACTGTATTTCAATGATAAATCAGAAGGATTATACCAGACATCAGCCGAAAGCCTGCTTTGAACAACAGGAAGCTCTTTTATTTTATCTTCCGAAAGTACAGAAAGATTATTTCCCCAGTTTTCGTTATATTCTATATAATAATATTTGAAAAGTTCACTTGTATTAAGATCATCTTCCCTTATAAGTCCATCATATTTAAACGAACGTCCATCATAAGAAAGCATTGAATCATGAGATGTTATCTGTGTACTTGCTTCAGGAGGTATATTATCTTCTTCACGTGTAAAGGTGATTGTCTGAATATCAGAACATACAGTTTTATTTCCTTTTACAGCCATAATTCTTATCTGAGCAGAAATTTCTGAGTATGCAGCAAGAAGTTCATCTCTTACCGTAAAGAAAGAATCAGTATTCCACAGAGAAGGATCGGCCCAGGATTCACCTGCTTTAATGGGAGCACGAAGAGGATTATCTATCTTAAAAGACAACTCCTTGTAAGTATTCCAGTTTTTTCCATCCAGACTATAACAAGGATAATAAGAAACATCATCCTGACCATTTTCGATTGAAACATTTATTGTAAAGGTTCCGGAATTAATTCCATCAGATTCTTTTTCTACACTAAAACTGTATTGTTCAGGATCTTCTCCAGCCGAAATTGTATCTACAAATAATTCATAAAGAGGTCCATAGGTATTTCCACACCAGCTTCCGTTTGTTTTTGAATAAGCAGAATAAACAGGCTGAATATAAACAACATAATTTGAATCTTCTTCTATTTCAAATTCCTTGCTGTCCGAAGCATTATCTTCTGAAATATCTGTAAAATCTTCTGTATCTGACAATTCCGATATCTGTTTATAGAAATTTCGTTTTAGTTCTACTGTCTCAATTTCCTGAGCCTCTTCTATTCGTCCATAATAAATTCTATATGAAACATTATGAACTTTATCAGGAAGACCTCCTGCTTTTGAAACAGAATTTGTTAAGTCCGAAAAATTCAATCTGATTATTTTGAATTCTTCAGTTTCTGCATCCCAAACCTCGTAATTGAAAAAATCAATCTGTGCCGGTACTACTGAATTTACAAGACAATAGTTTCCAACACAATCGATTACAGTAGCCTGAAGAATTATATCTTTATTCAGATTATTTTCGCGGAACTGTTTATATGCATAAGGAAGTTCAAACAAAAGTTTATTTGATTTTACAACAGCCTCTGCATTTTCATCAAATGCTTCTTCAGAAGATTCCTCCTGATATCTGTAAATTCTTTGAGGTTCAGAAAGTTCAGAAAGTGAAAAACCCCATGCAAGCATATAAGTAAAATCGTTTTTAGACTGAGAATATAAAACTTCTTCGTCTTCAATTTCTCTTGAGAAGAATACGTCATCTGAAATATTATTAAATTGTATATAATCTGTATAAGTCAGCAGTTGTTTTTTTGTAGGAATCAAAGACTCCTGTTCAGAAAGTTCGAATTCAGGGATGTCAACTGTAATAGCAGCATTTGGAGAATAAGGGAAAGAAGTATCTCTGATTAAATAAAGGGTTTTGTTTTCTGAACTTTCATTGTCAGAAGCATCCTTTAGGGTAGCAGTAATTTTATACATACCATCCATATATTTTGAATCGGACAAATCAATACAGATTGTATCAAAGTAATTTTCTGAAAAATTAAGATTAGTAAGCTTTACAAGTTTTGTTTGTTCTGCTTCGTCAATAACATTACCTGCTGTATCAAACACTCTCTGAAACTTAAAGCTTGCCCAAACCTCTCCGTTTGCGTCATCATTTCCTTCTAAATAGAAATCGAACTTTGAATTAATATGATTTGTTCTGCAGATTTCTTCTTCGGTCAAAGATGAAAGCTCTTCATCACTAAGAATAGTGAGATAACCATTTCCCTGATCATAAAGATAATCGTCAGGCAGTTCGGCTCGTGAAATATAAAGAGTCGGCTTTTCTTCATCAAGACTGTCATTTATTCTATAACGAAAATCGATAGGATTCTGAAGTTTATTTCCATCTCTGTCTTCAACAGATTTTGGAATTGTTACATAAATATCAAAAACTGTTTTATTCTTAAGATCTATAAGGTTTTCCTGATTTACACAAATCTCTACAAGCGTGTCATCATTTGACCATACCGGCAGACAGAAATTTTCCTTAAGATTTTTACCCATTGAATCTGTAATTATGAGATTGTTCCAGAAGGTCTGGGTGTCCATTGGTTTTGAGAAAGAAATAATAAGCTTTCTGTTTTTTGGAACACCTCCTTCAAAAAAGGCAGGAGCTTCAATTGTTGCAACAGGGCTTATATAAACTGTACTGATTACTTCATTTTCAAGAGTTTTAATTGTCTTCCCGGTCTCAAGCCCATTACTGCAAGACGATACAGTTAACACAAAAACTGCAAGCGTAAAAAAGAGAAGACTTGTCCTAAAAAGCATGAGGGCATTCTTTTTCAACATAACACTCCTTTATACTCTCAAGTTATTTTACCATTATATAGAAAAAAAATAAAGCCTTTTGTAGCAATATCCGAAAATTGAATATGCACCTGTTCAAAAAGGTTTTTCTGATAATTTTATTGATTTCAAGCTGTTTTTTTCTCTATTCGACCGAAAACAATTCAGAAGATGTTCATCATAATCCGTGGGAACTTATAATCTACAGACCTCAGAACAATGGAGATTTGAATTATGTTCGTTGCTGGATAAAGCTTGAAGATGCTTTAACAGGAGAAGATGTAACTTATACAAAAGCAAAAGCAACTTATGAATGGGCAAGCATTCCAGACAAAGTTAACTATTACCAGAAAACTTATTACCTTGATGGAGGCATGGCGGCACACCTGAATCTTCAAAAAGGAAAATACAATATTACTGTTTACACTCCAAAGGATAAGGCCGGATATTTTACAAGTCAGAACCCGTGCAGTAATGAAGGAGACTGGATTTCAAATACCTTTTACTATGACACTGAAAATCCTACTAAAGTAATTTTTGTTGTTCCAACTGCAGATGACAACGGATTTTATAACGGCGGCTGGTACATTGACTATAAAGCGCCTAAGTATTTTAAAAAATTCACAACGCCTATATTGAATCAATAGGAAAAATAAAGAGCGCTCCCGTACAAAATGTCTGTCTCAAACAGAGGAAGTTTTCGGCAGCCATTTTGTACTCCGCGCTCTTTATTTTTCGATTCTTTCTTTGTAGCTCCGCACTTTTTATTTTTCAATTGGTTTTATCAATTAATTGTGATATATTAATAATACTTGTGATTTTTTTACGTAAAAAGCATCATTTTTTTATCCATTCTCTTTTTGCTGCCTTACTTCTTTTTTCCTGTGGTACAACTAAGGTTGAAACACCAGAACCAATTCCTGAAGAAACAGAAATTTCCGAATCAGAAGAAGTTACTGAAGTTAAGGAAATTACAATTGACGAAGAAGACGACGGAACAATCTCTCTGCTTTTTGCTGGAGACATTATGGCTCACAGCGTAAACTATGCAATTTCGGATTATCCAAAAATCTGGCGCGACGTAAAATATATTATTGAACCAGCTGATCTTGCTTTTGGGAATATTGAAGCTCCTGTTGATGACACCCAAAGACCACACACCTGGCCAAACTTCAATATGCCGCAAGCGTACATAGAAGCTGCAATTGATGCCGGCTTTGATGTTTTTTCGTTGTGCAACAATCATACAAATGACCAGGGCTTGAACGGAATTAAAGAAACTGTAAAAACAACAGAAAGGCTTATTGAACGCTCTAAGACTCGTGGTGAAAACATTTATTTTTCGGGACTTAAGGATGGCAAAAAGGCTGATCTTACTTATAATCTTATAGAAAAAAAAGACTGGAAGATTTTGTTTTTACCTGTTACAGAAATTTTGAATCAGCCGTCGTATTCCGATTATATAAACTATATAGAAAATTCTGATGCTGCACGAAATGCGTTTATAAAAAAAGTAAAGGAGCTTCGTGAACAAAATCCTTGTGATTTATTTGTAATTTCGGTACATGCCAACGAGGTTGAATATACACGCACAATTCCAGATTCGCGCGATTCTTATTACATGCAGCTGCTCAATGCCGGGGCCGATATTGTGTGGTCAAATCACGCACACATTATTAAAGACCGCAAATATATTTTTTACCACGAAACGAATTCTCAAAAAGTTATTATGTTTGCAAACGGAAACACAATCAGCGGACAGAGAACAGAACCTCAACTGACTTCTACAAATCCTATTGGCGAGCGCGATAACACAGGGGATGGTTTAATGGTAAAACTTACATTTAAAAAACAGGAAAACGGAAACCCACCTACTCTAGTTAATTCAGAAAACTTTTTTGTAACAACATATATAAATACTGCAAGCGAATATGTAGTAAAGCCACTTACCCAGGATTTTATTGATTACCTTTGGGATGTTCCACGTTCGAACTGGGCAAAATACATAAAGCGCCGCATTGAAATAAATAATAAATACACAAAGGATTATATTGTATGGCAATAGATTATAAGTCACTGCCTGTTTATGAACAGAAACAAAAAATACTCGACTGCATGGAAAATAATAAAGTTGTAATTGTAGAAAGTCCAACAGGTTCGGGTAAAACAACACAGATTCCTGTTATTTTGTATGAAGCAGGTTATGCAACAAACGGAATGATAGCCGTTACACAGCCAAGACGAATTGCTGCTTTGAGTGTTAGTGAATTTATTGCAAAGCAGATGAATACACCATACCTGGGACTCGTCGGTTACAAAATGCGTTTTGAAGATAACACCGGTCCAGACACACGCATAAAAATTATGACCGATGGAATACTGCTTCAGGAAATGAAGCTTGACCCGTGGCTTAGCAAATACAGTGTTGTAATGGTAGATGAAGCACATGAACGAAGCTTGAATATCGATTTTATTCTGGGACTTCTAAAACGTGTTCTTGCAGAGCGCTCGGACTTTCATGTAATTGTTTCTTCTGCAACTATGAATACTCAGGCATTCAGCGAATATTTTGACGGTGCGCCTATAGTTTCAATAGACACAATAACGTACCCGGTTAGTGTAATTTATGACCCTATTCAAGGCGGAGCAACAACTTCAACAGAGGCTGGCTGCGACATTCTTTTGAGTAAGATTTGTGCAACTGTAGACCGCGTCCTGGATAACGATGAAGGAAGTGACATAAACGGCGGAATCCTTATTTTTCTTCCTGGTGAAAAAATTATTAAGGATTGTGTTGAACGGCTTCTTCATTGCCCTTTTAGCAGGCATTTACATATTATGCCTTTATACGGTCGTCTTGCTAAAGAAGAACAGGAACGTGTTTTTGAAGACCCTCCTGCCGGAAAGAAAAAGGTAGTAGTTACAACTAACATTGCCGAAACCTCTGTTACAATTCACGACATTACAACTGTTATTGATTCAGGTCTTGCAAAGCTTAACTTTTACAGCCCGCGTACCTTTACTTCAAGCTTAAATGAAACTCCAGTTTCTAAGGCAAGCTGTAATCAGCGAAAAGGTCGTGCCGGTCGTACACATGAAGGAACCTGCTACCGTCTTTACAGCCGCAAAGATTTTGAAGCACGACCACTGTACACAACAGAAGAAATCTACCGAACCGATTTAAGTGAAGTTGTTCTTCGCATGGCAGAACTTGGCATTACTGATTTTTATAATTTTGATTTTATTGCTTCTCCTGGACGAGAAGGCATTATTGGTGCAGTAGATACTCTTCATATGCTTGGTGCTTTAGACGATGACAACACTCTTTCGGCAATCGGTAAAATGATGGTAATATTCCCGCTTGAACCGCGCATCAGCCGAATAATTGTTGAATCTATAATGCGGTTCCCTGATGTTATTGAAAAAACACTTATTGCAGCTGCATTTCTTAGTGCAAACTCTCCTTTTATTCTACCACCTAATGAAGAAATGGAAGCACGCAAAGCACATCACCGTTTCCGCGATATGCAGGGAGATTTTGGAACTTACATAAATCTTTTCCGCGCATACAAAGACACTGACAACCGCGAAAAGTTCTGCAAAAAAAATTATCTTGATGAACGCGTAATGGCCGAAATTGACAACATTAAATGGCAGCTTGGAGAAATTGTAGGCGAAAAGCTTGGGCTTCCTATTGTAGAAAATGGCGGAAACATGAGCGACTATCTTTGCTGTATTGCTGCGGGTATGATTCAGTTTGTATGTATACGCACCGGACGCGAAAATTACCGTTCTCTTACAGCAGACCATATATGCATTCATCCGGGCTCTGTAATGTTCAGACAAGATCCTCTTTTTATTGTTGCCGGTGAAATTGTCCGAACCAGCCGAATTTTTGCAATGAGCGTTTCACCACTTACAAAACCAATGCTTGATATTATTAATCCAAAGCTGTTTGAAAGACTGAAGGCTTGTAAAACTACAATAAAAGAAGAAGACATGTCATTATCGGGCAAAACTGTGTCATTGTCGGTCAAAACTGTGTCATTGTCGGGCTTGACCCGACAATCTAAAAAGAAAGATTCCCGTGTCAAGCACGGGAATGACATTGGTCGTTCTGGGAATGACATTGGTCGTTCTGGGAATGACATTTCTCAGACCGATGCCCTTTCTCTTGGCGACTTTGTTTTTGAAACTGTAAAAATCAAGGGAAAGAAAACAGCAATTCTTCCATTGGAATATTTAACACTTGCAGTAAAAACCGAAAAGGACAAGAACAAGCTTAATGCCTGTGCAAATCTTCGAGGCCAGATAAAAATCAATAATTACGGTCCTCTTATGGATGGCGAAAAAATGGGTACGATCATTAATGCTGTCCAGAATCTTGATCTTATGCCTTTGTCCGAAAAACGCTGGAGCCGTAAACTGAACGCAAACATTTATGATCCGGTTGGAAAAGAGAGCCTTGTAGATTCCCTTGACTGGATTATGCACACTGCAATTGCAAAACAAAAAAATAAGGAATGCGGTTTTATTACCCTTTACAACGACGGCAGCGGCAACTACTGGTATAAAGTAACAAGAGGCTTTAATACAGCCCTTACAGAATCACATCACAGTCTTGAAACTCTTATTGAAGAAAATGTTGAATTTACACATGAAGAAGAACAGAAGATTAATGGTGTTTTGGCACTAGTGAATAAGTTGTATGAGTAAACTACTTAGCGTCAGAACTTTCATCCTCTTCAATTCCCAGCAGCTTTTGAGCACGAGTCTTATTCGAACTGCTTTTCTTTTCGTTAGCAATTGTATTAACATAGGCTTCAAGCGAAGAAGATTTTTTCTGCTTGTACATATCTAGTCCAAGCGAAATTGTTGTTGAATCTTTTGACTGCAAATATAAAGCGGCAACCTCGTCATAAGAACTCTTGTAATTTTTTACCATTTCTTTTGCAATAGCATAACGCAAATCTTTACGCTTATCATCTGTTGCAACAGATTTAGCAAGTTCAATAACTTCATTTTCACCCGCATGATCTTCTTTCAGCAAAACCTCAACAATTTTCTTTTTAGTTCCATCGGCAACCTTTTTGTCTTGAAGCTGTGCAATCAAAAAATCATTACCTTCATTTGTATTTAAAGCTGCTATCGAAGTATAACTGTCTTCTTTAATTACCTTTTCTGAATCATTCTTTGCACGATAAATCAAATAAGGTATTGCATCTTTTATGTCACATTCTTTTACAGTTCTAATTGCTTCTTGTCTTACTCTCCAGTGTTCATCGCGGATTCCCTGTATTATTGTTGCTTTTGCTTCTACAACATCTGGAAAATGACTCAAGCCTTTAATAACATATTGACGCAGGTTCGGATCTGTTTCATCAAAATGTTCAACAAGTACAGGAACAGATTTTTCAACTTCCATAAGTCCTAAACTCTCGGCAGCATACATACGAACAAAAGCATTCTCATCATCATTGTTCAAAATATCAACGAGCTTGTCCCAGGTTTCGACAGCATGCATTTTTCCGCAGTTTCGCATAAGAGTTTGTCGCTGAGCATCACTTAAATCATCGCGTTCAAGATACTCAACAAGAAACATAGCTTCTTCCGGACCACCAATATCGCCAAGAGTTGCAATTGCATCATTAAAATAATTTTCGTTTTCGCTTTCTACAAGTGTAATTACAGCAGGAATTGCAGCAGTAGTTTTAACGGCACTTACATATTGAAAGGTTGCTTTTACAACAGCATTGCTTTCATCATAAGGATCATTTAAAAGATCAACTGCATAATCTTCAAGGCAAGGATCTTCTGCCTTGGTAAAATATTTTAAGACCTTTTCTTTTATCGTAGAATTTTTTGTTACTTGAAAAAGGTCATATATTTCTTCGGTAAAACGAGGATCATCATTTTTTAAGAGCGTGTCCAAAAGCGTAGAAATTTCAGAAGGAAGCCCATAGCGGATTGTGTTGCGATTGTTTTCTTCGTCCTGCGGGGTTTCATCTTTTTCGGCAGCAGCTGCGGCTTTTTCCTGGTCAATTGGAAGTGGACGTTTGGCAGCAGGAACTTCTGCATAACCGCCTTTAGAAGCAACTACGGTTGGGGTGTCGTCGTCAGAGGAGTCGGTGTCCTGGGCAAAAGAGACACTAATTATAGATAAAATCATTATAAATAAAATCAGTTTTTTCATATAACACCCCTTCTTATCGATGGTTTCGACAGGCTCAACCACCGATTCCTTCCTTGAACCTTTCCAAAAAATCCTTTTTATACTGCTCAAAACGGTCTTCATTTATTGCAGCTCGTATTTCGTACATCATATTCTGCAAAAAATACAGGTTATGATACGATGCAAGAATGCAACTAAGGATTTCCTGTTCCTTAAACAGATGTCTTAAATAACTTCGGGAATAAGTTCGGCAAACTTTACAATTACATTCAGGGTCTACAGGTCCAAAATCGTGTGTAAAACGCTCCTGCTTTATAGAAAGATTTCCGTGATGTGTAAAATAAGAACCGTTACGTGCGTTTCTTGTTGGAAGCACGCAGTCAAACATATCAACTCCAGCGGCTACTGCATCAAGAATATATTCAGGAGTTCCAATTCCCATAACGTACTTTGGTTTTTCTTCCGGTAAAAAGCCACAGGTATAATTCATAAAATGAACAAACTCTTCATGCGGCTCCCCAACACTCAAACCACCGATTGCAATACCTGGCATATCAAGTGAACTTACAAACTCGGCACTCTGTTTACGAAGATCTTCTGAAAAATGACCTTGAACAATAGGAAAAAGAAGTCCCTTATACCCCTGCTCCACTGCACTTTCCCATTCTTTTTTTGCACGAATAAGCCAGTCACTTGTTATACGCAGAGCCTTTTCAGCAGCCTTCCTTGGTTCATCGTAGCCGGTACAAACATCAAGCTGCATCTGAATATCGGAATTAAATTTTACCTGAGTCTGCACAACATTTTCCGGTGTAAACATATGATAGCTCCCGTCTATGTTGCTCTGAAACTTTACACCTTCATCTGTAATTTTACGAAGCTTGCTTAAGGAAAAAACCTGAAAACCACCGGAATCTGTCAAGAAGTTGTGATCCCATTTTGAAAAACCGTGAAGTCCGCCTGCTTCTTGAATTAAGTCTGCTCCCGGGCGCAAAAAAAGATGATATGTATTTGCCAGAATGATTTCAAATTCAATTTCGCGTAAAAAATCATTTGGCATTGCCTTTACAGTTGCATTTGTTCCAACAGGCATAAAAACTGGAGTTTGAACATCGCCATGAGGAAGATGAAGCACACCTGTACGCGCTTTACCGTCTGAAGAAGAATGTTTTATATCAAAAATATTCATCATTTGCACCCTTCGAGAGCCTCAGTGCCCCCATTCTTTCCTTATGTCCTGCTGAACTTCAGTAAAAAGCCCGCTATAAAAATAAACACAATATCAGGCAGCCAGGCACCCATAAAAGGAGTTATTATACCTGTTTTTGCCAGAACCATTGTGACCATCTGGAATACATAAAAGAAAACAACTGCAGTAATAGAAAGTGACAAACTTATTAAAAGAACATTTTTACGGGTTTTTCCAGTAAGTCCAACCGCAAGAAAAGCCGCAATAAAAAGAATAAACGGAAATGCAAATTTTTTGTAATAAACCGAAAGCGGTTCGTTGTAAGGAAGGCCAGCTTTTTTAAGATGGTTTATATAAATTTTAGCATCTGCAGCATTTACACTTGAAACATCTACAGTTGTTTTTCTAAATATTTCATAACTTTCAGTTAATAAAGAAGTGAAATTGTCTGTCACCGGCGTTTTTACGAGTACACCATCTCTATTTTCAAATTGAACAGCATCCTGTAATTCCCATACAAGTTTTTCTTCATTCCATAGTGCTTCATCTGCATGAATAATTGCTTCAAGATTTTTACCATCATCACGGAAAACAAAAAAAACATTTTCCAGACGTTTTGCAGCATCGCGATAACGACGTGCCTTATAAATAATTTTTGCAGAATCAGAAAGAACTACAATATTATCATTATTTGCAGATTCTACTTCGTTCAACAGGATTTTCTGCAAGGTAGTCTTCTTTTCCATATCCGATACAACAAATTTGTCTTCAAGGAAAAACATACCATAAGAAAGTATAATAGCAAAAATAAAAACTGGCAGCACAAATTGAAACAAAGAAACCCCAGAGGCAAAAATCGCTTCCATTTCATTTTTTGCATAAAGATCGCTCAAAACATAAGTTACCGTAAAAAGAAATGCAATTGGTCCTGCATACCATATTGTTTTAGAAATATAATAATACATTACCCGTAGTACTTCTTTTGCAGGAGCATTCATTTCAAGATACTTTGAAATATTCATGAACAAATCTACAAGATTAAGAATAAGTGCTATAAAAAGAAGAGAAACAAACCAGAATGGAATTATCTTTTTAAGAATATATCCAACAAACTTCATTTTATTCTTATCCCTATTTTCGTAATAATCCTATACACAAAATGCAACCTACAACAGCCATAAGCAGATTAGGCACCCATATACAAAGGAAGGCATCAAGGTTGACACGAGTTACAAGCAGCTGCCCCGAAATCTGCATAGCCCAGTAAAGAACACAAATTATAATTCCTGTAAAGAGTCCCATTGTAAGACCATTATGCTTACCAAAAAGAAATGCAATGGAAAAAGCAAGAAAAGCAAAAAAGATTGAACCAAAAGGTATTGCAAATTTTTTATAATACTCCATCATCCAGGTATTTATACGCATCGGGTCTTCATCCGGGTCGGCCTTCATAGAAGAAATTTCTTTTTGAAGATCATAGAAGGTCATCTCCCGCGGATTTTTTCCACTACGCCCTGTTATAGTTGAATCAAAAATATTTAAGATAGTTTTTTCTGCAGAAAGTACATCATAGTTCGAAAAATTCTGCAGATCAAAAGTTGTCATTACAGACTCAGACATATCAAGCTGCAAAAGAACACCCTGATTTTTTGCTCCGGTTAGCACAGATTCTCCTGCTACAATTACAGTTTCTTCATTTGAATCGCGCTTTGTAAAAAAAATAATATCTGAAACTTCAGAATCCTTTACATCGCCGATTACAACAGTTGAACTACCAATCTGTTTTACACTGTTTGGTTCAAGTACAACAGTAGGATTCGATCTCATAATCTGACGGTAAAGCTGATTATATTTAATTGTTCCTAATGGCAAAAGATAATCGTTTACAAAAAATGACACAAGAGAAATTGCCATTCCAAGCACAAGAACAGGATACAAAATTGAACGGAAACTAAAACCGGAAGCACGGAAAATAAGAATTTCATTATCACTGGCCATTCTTCCTAAACACATAAGAAAACCTACCAGAGTTGCAAAAGGAGCGGACTGTGCAATAATGGCAGGCATACTGTAAATCATGATTTTTGAAACATCAGCAAAGGGAGCTCTTTTTGAAAGCATATCTTCACCAATTAAAAGAATCTGATTTGCAAAAAAAACAACAAACAAAAAGATAAAACAGATGAGAAAATAGTAGAACAATTCCTTGTAGAGATATTTTATTAAGATTGCTCTTCCTAATCTGGAAGGCTTAGACGCCCGTAGACCCAAATCCCTTTTCTCCTCTGCTCGTATTAGACAAAGAATCTGTAATTGTAAAATCGGCAACAGTAACAGGACTCACAATTATCTGAGCAATTCGTTCACCATTATTTACTACAAAAACTTCTTTTCCAAGATTAATTAAAATAATTTTAAGCTCGCCGCGATAATCACTGTCTATAGTTCCAGGAGTATTTAGAACAGTAATTCCATTTTTTGCAGCAAGTCCAGAACGCGGACGCACTTGAATTTCATAGCCTTTGGGAATTTCAAAAAAAAGTCCAGTTGGAATCATTGCGAAAGAACCGGGCGCAATAGAAACAGGCTCTGTTAATAATGCGCAAACATCAGCACCTGCGGCACCTTCCGTTTTATAAGAAGGAATTTCGGCCCCTTTTTGAGCAACACATTTTATTTCGATTTTATTCATACTATTAATATATCACTTTTTAATAAACTTAACAAATTCAGATTGAGGAAGAGGCTTTGAAAAATAAAAGCCCTGTAAAAATTCGCAGGCATGCTGGTCATTACTTTTAAGATTTATGAAAAATTCTGCCTTGTCATCATCTTCAATTCCTTCTATAAGAATCTTTTTTCCAAGAGAATTAAGCATATGAATTGTATCCTGCACAAGAGATTCTGTATTAGGATTATCAAGTTCATCAATAAATGCTTTGTTAATTTTAACTATATCAAATGGCAACGAAATTAATTTCTTAATATTCGAAAATCCAGTTCCATAATCATCAAGAGAAAAATTAATACCCATACGATTTAAGCCTCTGATATTTTTTTCAATAACCTGAGGATTAAAGCTTACCGCATTCTCTGTTATTTCAAGACGAAGCTGACTTGGTTCAACCTTATATTGTTCGAGTAAGGTTCGAATCTTTGTAATCAAATCTGTTTCAAAACACTGAACTACAGACATGTTTACTTCAATATTATCAAGATTCAAAGAACGCCCTTCTTCACTGCCCAAAAACTCACAAACTTTTTCTATAACATAGTCACCAATAACATGAATTTTGTTTGTTTTTTCTGCATAGTTGATAAACAATGCTGGAGGAATTGTTCCATACTCCGGATCATTTAATCTGACGAGAGCTTCGGCACTTTTGTAATTCTTTGTTTCTACAGAATAAATTGGCTGATAGTATATCTCAAAGAGTTTTTCATTTATAGCGCGGTCAAGAATTTTTTCAATATTATTTCGAATAATAAAACTTCGATCCGAAACATAATCTCTATACCATTGAGGTCTACCTGAAGGCTCCAGAATCTTATAGAATGTCTTAGAAAGATACAAAAGATATTCATAATTAGAAACATCTTCAGGTGAACAAATTACGCAAATACGAGTATCAAGATTTATTCGCACTCCATCAAGAATGAATACCTGTGAAAAATATCGCTCAAGAGTATCAAGAACTTTGTCTATTGTTACATCTGTCTGATTTTCTGTTGGAAGTACATAAACATAATCATTAAGATAAAAAGGAGTTGCCTTGAGTTTTTCCTTATGCGAAATCTCATATAGAAAAACAGTTATCTTTTTAAGAAGCTCACTAAACTTATCATTACCAACATACATATTAATGTTTCTGTAGTTTGTTATTTTAATTAAAATAAGTTTTAAAGGAACTTCAAGACTCATTGCTTTTTTAAGCTCACTCTCAAAAGAAATTGATGTCTGGGCGAGAGTTTTTGGATTTACAAGAAGCTCCGGACGTTGAATTGTAGCAAACGCAAGATAACAGGTAATTGCCAGAACGAACATTTCTATCTGAAGTTGCGGAAATATTGACTGTGCTATAAAAAGAATACCATTAATCGGGAACAAAGAAAGGCCATAAGCAACTTGAAAACGATTAAGTATTTGTCTATATCGTAAAATCATTAAGAATCCAAAGAAAAGCGTTAAAACAATACAGGTATTCAAAACAATAATAGGAGGATGCAGTACAATGTTCATGTTCTTGTCTATATCAAACATAATGTGCTTAAAGCAGTCCATAAGAATATAAAGCATAGGCACAGAGAACAAAAGAACTAAAATTATTTTATATGTATCACTCCTGTAAAATACACGTAAGATTCCGGTAGACGAAAATACAAACAAAAGCCCGAATGAATAAATACAACATCGGCAAATCATATACAAATAAAGAACAAATCTTGCCCAAAATACATTTGTGGAGGAGTATTCGCAATGACGAAGTATAAGCTGAAAAGATATACGGAAAACAATAGTTGTGCAACAAGTAATTAGAAGCAGGAAATAAAGATTATTTGTTCGCCCTTTTACTCTGTTTTTAGTAATATTTGAAATAATAAGAGTAAAGAAAATAATGAGCGCTGTAATATCACACATTAATGAATCATTCATATTTTGCGCCCCTTATAAACTCAATAAAATCTCTTTTTGTTAAAGGTTTTGAAAAATAAAAACCTTGAACATAATCACAGCCGGCATTACGGAAATAATCAAAATCCTCATAGGTTTCAATGCCTTCAATAAGAATCTTCTTCTTCATTTTTTTAAGCATAGAAATTGTTTCACTAATAACGATTTTCATTCCAGGTTTATCAAGATCATCAACAAAACTTTTATCCAGTTTAATTATTTCAAGAGGAAGCTTTGAAAGTCTTAAGATATTTGAATAACCTGTACCATAATCATCAAGCGAGAATGATATTCCTTTCTCAGAAAGATTTGTAATGTTTTTCTCGATTATATCAAAATTAAAATCTTGAGAAGTTTCGGTAATCTCAAGATTGATTTTTTCAGGAGCTACAGTATATCGTGCAAGTAGATTCATGATTTTTTCAGAAAGATCACTTTCAATGCATTGTGCTATAGAAAGATTTATCTCAATATATTCAAGTCCTAATTCTTCAAAATCACTGCTTGAAATAAAATTAATTACATTTTCCAGAACAAAATCACCAATTTCATGAATTGCCCCGCTCTTTTCTGCAGCAGGAATAAATAAAGATGGAGAAATATAACCATAATCTTCATTATTCAATCTTATAAGTGCTTCTGCCGAAACATATTCTCTTGTCTTTATATCATAAATCGGCTGATAATACATTTCAAACCTGTCGTTTTTAATTGCCTGCTGTATAATTCGGTCAATCTGATTAGAAATCTGAAAATCTGTAGAACTTGCTATTTCCTGTAAATAAACAAGAGTATTTTTTTCTTTTACAGAATTAAGGATATTCTTGTCAAATGTCATTACTGAATCATAATCCTTCAAATCATTTGGACAGCACACACAACACATTTTAAAATCAAACATAATATTAATATTGTGAATCTCGTGCTTACCGGCAAAGAAATTTCTTGTTTTTTGAGCAATCTGATTGATTTCCAGATTATTATCGCGCAAGGTTAAAATAGAAAAACCACCGTTTCCAAGATAATAAACATCATATTCATCATTATTACAAATTATGTACAAGTCTTTTATAACATGAGAAAGAAATGCGTTTATATTTTCTTTTCCAAGAGTATTTATGATCATTTCAAAATCAATAATTTTTATTGTTATAAAATGAAGCTTTCTTTTTGCAGCAAGATTTCGTTTTATTTCATCTCTGAAAGCCTGATAATTCAAGCTTCCTGAATTCATATCGATAATCTCTTCGGGTTTTTGAACAGCAATTGATATAAAAATTAAAGGGAATGTCGTACACAAAATTTCTACAAGATATTGCGGCCAGTACTGCTGAATTAAAACACCAATAATATTAATAGGACAAAGGCTTAAAAGCAGCAGGAATTTTTGTCTCGAAATCATGCTTCGGTTGTAAATAAGACAAATTACCGAATATGCAAGAATCCATATGGCACAAATTCTCATGTATACAAGCCAGGGACCACGTACATATTCAAGATCTTGAGTAATTATAAAAAGCTTGTGTGTAAAAAGATTCATTATAAGAATTGCAAAAATTGCAAAAACTGGAACTCCCCAGGTTATTTTTAAAAGAATGTCTTTATTAAACTCATGCCACATACCACAAACAGAAAAAATAAACAGTATGTAAACAGGAGTAGAAAGATTTCTAAAAATAAAATACAGGTAATTATAAATATAAATCTGTATTTGAGAACTAAATGTTTGAGAAAGTTGCGACGGAAGATAAATTCGAAGGATGTCAAAAATGCCGGAAAGAAAAACTATCAGAATTAAAAGAATATAAAGGACATTACTCTTTCCTCTTGTGAGCTTGCGAAAAAAAATAGACAGCAAGAGTATTACGAGGGTAACTACTGAGCAAATGTCAAAAGTTATTATTCTTTCCATTTGACGGATAATAATCCTTATAAAAAAATAGCACTTCGGGACAGGATTATCCGAAATGCCTACTTCATATTATTATACAATAGAAGGACAGAATTGACAATAAAAAATGAATTTAAGTAAAAAAAATACCCGCTGCTCCCGTAAAAAACGTCAACCGACAACAGAAGGAAGTTGTCGTCCGCCGATTTTTACTCCGCATCGGGCATTTTTTTCAGTTACTTCATATTGTCACACCGCTCCGTCGTTGAGAGTGAAGCGTGGCAATCTATTTACTGTTCAATTGCATCAATATAGCTAAGGTTCAAACGGCCCTGTTTGTCTACTTCGAGCAGTTTAACTGGGATTACCTGACCTTCGGTAAGAACGTCGGTTACCTTGTTTACGCGCTGCTTTGAAAGTTTGGAAATGTGGCAGAGGCCTTCTTTTCCAGGAAGGATTTCGATGAAGGCACCAAAGTCCATAATGCGCTTTACAGTTCCCTGGTAGATAGTTCCTACTTCAGGATCTTCTGTAATGCCCTTTACAGCCTTCTTTGCTGCTTCGGCCTGCATACCGTTCTTTGAGTAGATTGTTACAGTTCCGTCGTCTTCGGTGTTGATTGTTACATCATACTGAGCGCACAGAGCTTTAACGTTCTTTCCGCCTGGTCCAATAAGAGCGCCAATCTTGTCTACAGGAATCTTCATAGTAAGAATCTGTGGAGCGTTCTTTGCAAGTGGTGCAGGCTTGTCGATGCATTTTTCCATGATAGAAAGAATGTGCAAACGACCCTGACGAGCCTGTTCCATAGCCTTTTTCATGATTTCTGTTGTTACACCGGCAATCTTAATATCCATCTGGAAGCCTGTAATACCGTCTTTTGTTCCGGCTACCTTAAAGTCCATATCGCCAAGGTGGTCTTCTTCTCCAAGAATATCAGAAAGAATTGAATAGCGTCCGTATGGGTTGTCGCCTTCTGGTTCTGTAATAAGACCCATAGCAATACCGGCAACCATCTTCTTCATTGGAACTCCGGCAGCGAGCATACAAAGTGTACCGCCACAAG
>JAFZWX010000201.1 GCA_017617145.1 Treponema sp.
AAGATTGATAGTATCATCTTCCTTGAACATATCGGCAAAATCACCATCCTCAATGTTATCGGTTTCTTCAAAATCAGGAAGATCAAGTGTATCTGCAAAATTCAAATCGTCTTCTGCATTACCTTCCTCTTTTGTGTTTTTTACCCAAACTCCATAACTATCAAGTTCGTTTGTGTTCTCTGTAGAATCGCTCATTTATTTCCTCTCAATAATAAAGTTAACTATCTATATTATCGGTAATATTATACAATAAGAATAGATTTTTTCCCACAATTATTTTTTATTATATCACACATTTTTAATTCAGAAAACTAAAAAAATCGTCCGATAATAAATATATTATGAAACGTGCTAAGTATTTAACAGTAGTATTCGTTGGTACATTAGTTTATGTATTTATGTCTCTTTGCTTTGGTCAGAACAGCCTTAAATGTTATTCACAAATGGAAGAGCAGAAGAGAATTGTAAGCAAACAAAAAGCCGAAATCCAGAATATAAATAATGAACTTAATCTTGAGCTTAGTGCTCTAAAAAATGATAAAGCTGTTATTGCGGCTTATGCACGTAAAATGGATTATGTTTCTGATGGAGAACAGCTTGTAAAAATAACTGGTCTTAAACCATATCAAAATGCACTTTATGATACAGGTACAGTTGTACGACATACAGACCCTGAATTTGTTCCAGAAAAATTATGCAAAATGTGCGGATTATGTGCTGCAATGCTTGTGCTTCTTATTTTGCTTATATTTGATTTTAAAAAAGGTGAACTTTCGTTAAAAAGAAATAAAAAAGAATTTGTAGCAGGTATTCCTGTTTATAATGTTCCGCAGATTTAAGATTTTCTTTTCCAGACTACATTCATAGTGCCATTTATTGCAACACCATCATTCAAAATCAGAGTTGATTTTATTCCCGAAAGGGTATCGTCATCATCAAGTGTTAAAATCCATTTTACAGGATCTGCATTTACAGCTTCTTTTAAAGCAACTTCGCGTGGAAGCTCAGGGAAAAACGAAGCATTTGCTTTTCCGTTTTGAGTTATTATTATGTTTTGCGAAGAACCGTCTGACTTTATTTCTACAGTAATATTCATTGAAGAACCGTTTTTAAAGATTACAAAGCCTCTGCCGCCACGCATAATGACAATTTTATCAATTGTATCTTCTCCGCCCCAGGTTCCCGAAAGAAATTCTGTAGATTGAAGCTTTGTTGTGTTTTTTGATGAGCTTGAATTTGAAGAATCGGTAGAAGCAATTGTTCCGCCACCAGAAAGCAATGTTGAAATTGTTTCCTGTAAAGAAGTTTTTGGTTCCATTAAGATTTTATAAAAGGAATCATATTCTTTTGCTTCAGATAAAGTTGCTTTCCTTGAGCTGTCATAAATGTTTATTGTAGAAATCCATTTTGAAGAATTTTCTTTTTTAGTAATTACTGCATAAAAAGAAATTTTTCCATCTTCAAATTCCGAAGTTTGAGGAGTATCAGCCATTCTTATGCCGATGCGTTTATCATTTATAGTATAACCATTTATTTCACAAAGCTGTGTATAATAAAGGTCGCTTGTCATTTTTGACATGTTATCGTCAATGCCTGCGGCTACAATTCCAAAATAATCAATTGAATATTTACCTTGTGAAAAAGCAGGGAAAAAAACAAAAAAGAAAAGAACTGCAAGTGTCACGATTTTTTTTATTGAGAAAATCGAATTGTAAATGCCCGAAATTCTTTTTACGTTCATTTTACTCCAAAAATTATCCACGCAGTTTGGAAGAAATCTCCCTTTGAATTTCTCGGTTAATATCGCGGTTTTTTATAGTTTCGCGCTTATCGTATTGTTTTTTACCTTTACAAATACCAAGCGTTACTTTTACGCGACCATCCTTTAAATAAACATCTAAAGGTATTAAAGTGTAACCTTTTTCTTCAACTTTTCTCGTAATTTTTTTTATTTCTTCTTTATGAAGCAGCAGTTTTTTAGGTCTGTCTGGATTATGATTAAAAATTGATGAAAAAGAGTATTCCGAAATATGAAAATTTTTAAGAAATATTTCGCCGTTTATAACTTCCGCAAAGCCGTCGGGATACGAAATAGCACCATTTTTTACAGATTTAACTTCGGTACCTTCAAGTTGAATTCCGCATTCATAAGAGTCTTCAATAAAATAGTCAAATCGTGCTTTTCTGTTTTCAGAAATAACTTTTCTTCCTTCCGGCATAACACTTCATTATAAAACATCATTTTTATTAGGGCAAGATATTTGGACAATAGTAAAATATTGTAATAATACTACAATAATAAAAAAAGTTGAGTTTGTGACTGTAGCGGAGTTTGTGACCGTAGTAGAAAATTATTTAGGACATCTTCCTTTGGATGTCCTAAGTAATTTTCTACGAAAGGGAACATACTTCGCTGCGGTCACAAACTCCTGTATGTAATAATTTTTTCACTTGTATCATAATAAATCTTATGATATTTTATATATAAGTGGGTGTTTTATGAATCGCCAGTTATTTGAATATTCATACGAATTAAAAAAGCAAAACAAACGCAAAGTTATTTCTCTTATTGTATATTTAATTCTTATTTATTTTATTCTTAATTGCATTTTCATGTTCTTGATTTTTCCTGTAAAGCAATCTTCAAATTCTATGACTCCAGATTTTCCGGAAGGCTCTATATCATTTATTACAAAATTGTATTCAGTCCCAAAACGTGGAGATATTGTTGTTTTAAAAAGTAACAATAATAAAGAAAGAAGATTTTATGAAATAATCTGGCATAATATAAGTTCATTTTTTACTGCACAACAATATGATTCTTACGTAGATAATAATTCACCTGGAACAAATTATCAGTTAAGAAGAGTTGTCGGTTTACCAGGCGATGAAATATATATGCAGGATTATGTTTTGTATATTAAGCCTGCCGACGAAAAGCATTTTCTTACAGAATTTGAATTAGCCGAAAAACCATATAATCTTACTTTCCTGACACCTCCGGCACAGTGGAATGGTTCTGTAGGTGTAAAAGGTTCTTTCGATCCAATAGTTCTTGGACAAAATGAATATTATGTTCTTGGCGATAACCGCATTTCTGTTTCTGATTCAAGACTTTGGGGAACAATTTCAAAGCAGGAAATGACAGGCAGAGTAATACTACGGTATTTTCCAATAAAATCTATTAAGCTTTATTGATGTCAAATTCAGAAAATATTTCACTTTATATACATATTCCTTTTTGTATTTCAAAATGTACTTACTGTGATTTTTTTAGTGTTCCTGTACAATTCGCCAAAACTACTGTTCCTCAAGAATATGTAGATGCTTTATGCAATGAGATTTCCTTCAGATTAAATCAATATGATGTCTATAAAATCAATACAGTTTATATTGGAGGGGGAACGCCAAGTCTTATTTCAGAAAAACAAATCGAACAGATTTCTGATGTCATTAGAGAAAAAGGTTTGACAATCGATTACGAATTTACTTTTGAAGTGAATCCCGATGATGTCACGCAAGCTTTATTATTGAATTTGGACAAAGCTGGTGTTAACAGAATTTCGTGTGGTATTCAGTCATTTTCTGAAGATGTATTAAAATGTGTACACCGCAGGGCAAATTTACAGCAAAATTATGATTGTTTTAAGCTTTTTAAGTCATTCTGGCATAAAAAACTGTCTGTTGATGTAATTTGCGGTCTTCCTTACGAAACAGAAAATACTCTTATTTCCGGACTTGATTTTTTAGTAAAACAAAACATTCCTCATATATCTTTTTATTCATTATGTGTAGAAGAAGAAACACCGTTAGGGCAAGAAATAATAACAGGTAAACAGAAATACAACGAAGATTATTCAGATGAATTATGGATTAAAGGAAGGGATTTTCTTTTATCAAAAGGTTATATCCAATATGAAGTTTCAAACTTTTGTCTTCCTGGTTTTGAATGTATTCATAATATGGCTTACTGGACTCATAAATCTTACATTGGTTGTGGTTCAGGAGCAGCTGGAACAATATATAAAACAAAAGATAAACAGGATTTTCGTTATACAAATACAAAAAATATTGAAGAATATATAAAATTCTGGTCAAATTCTTACAAAAATCATATTAGTATTCCGCAAACAGAAGAAATAATTTCTAGTAAAACTTCAAAATATGAATATTTTATGATGGAATTAAGAACTTTACGAGGTGTTTCGCCTGCAGAATATGAAGAATTATTTGATGAAAAAATGCCGCAGACGATTTTGGAATATCTTAATGAAAAATGCAGAAAATCAGCTTCCGGGTTTTATTATTTAGATAAAGAACAGATTTTATTTTTGAATTCCTTTTTGCTTAAAATCTTAGAAATGATAAACTAATAAGGAATTGTGATTGTAAAAGTAGTTCCAATATTTTTTTGAGATTCAACGTCAATTTTCCAGCCATGAGTTTCAATAATGTTTTGTACGACACTAAGACCAATACCCATACCTTCTTCACGTCTTGAATTAGTACCTCTGTAGAACATATTGAAAATCTGTTTTAAATCTGTTTTATCAATTCCAATTCCTGTGTCCTGAATTTTGTAAATTACACTGTTGTCGGCAATATAGGATGTGAGTGTAATTGTATCTCCATCATTTGTATATCTAAGCGCATTATTAAACAGGTTTTCAAAAACTCGTCGTGCAAGCATTTTATCAAAAGGAACCAGAACATCTTTTTCAAATTTAATATCTGTAATGATATTACGTTTAAAAACACCGCCTGTAGTTTGTTCTTCGTTGATTATTTCAGTAATAAAATCGGTTATTGACTGTGTTTTCATTGATTCTCGTATTTCTACTGAATTCATTTTTGTAAAGCTTATAAGAGTATCAATCATGTCTTCAAGTTGATTTGATTTTTCAGTAATAAGGGACATTGCATTATTAATATCATCCTGGCCTGTAATAATACCGTCGGAAATTGCTTCTGTATAACCTTTAATTACAGCAACCGGAGTGCGTAAATCGTGGCTTATTCCCATAATAAATTTTGATTTTTGATTCTGAGCTTCAACAAGAGAAACACGCATTTTTTCAAGACTTTCGGAAATTGAAGTAATTTCGTTTGATTTTTTGCGGTTAAATTCTATTTTTTTAGACAAATTTCCGTCTGCAATGGCCTTTGTTTCATTATCAATTTCATTAATAGATTTATTAATTGTAATTGAAAGGCGGACAATAATAATAATACATATTACAACTATAAGAGAAAGCAGAGCATATAGTGATGTTAAAAGAACTTGATTTCTGGAAGGAACCCCTTTTCTTCGTGGAACACGCGTAATCATTATAGAATCAAGCGTTGAAGTTTTCAGGGTAGTGAACTGATAAAAATATTTGTCGGAGTTAGAACCCATTATTAAATAAAGTTCCCATTGCGAAACAATAGAATTGGTAGGAAGTTCTTTTATTGATGATGTGATAACGAGCCCCGTAAAATTATCTACTAGTGCGGTTTCTACAGTTTTAGGAAGCAGCTGAACATTTCTTTTAAAAATCTTGTAATCTTCATCTGTCATATTTGAAGAATCAAGCTTTGTAACCTGTTCATAACCAGTTAAAAGCATGTTTTTTTGTGTACGGAGATAATAATTTATGCATACAAAAACAATGCATGCAAGAGGAATGGCTGTAATTAAGGTTGCAAGAAGATTCAGCTGATTCTTTAATTTCATATTTACATTATAATCAGATCTTTATCGAAAATATACCCTTTACCAAACTCTGTTTTAATGTATTTAGCATTCTGAGGGTCTGCTTCAAGCTTTTTACGCAGACGCTGGATATAAACTGCAACTGCTGTAATGTCGCCGTACTGAACTTTCCATACATCATTAAAGATTGTTTCTGGAGAAAGCACTGTTCCTGCATTTTTAACAAGATACTCAAGAACCTTATATTCTTTTGTCGAAAGAGGTATTTTTTCAGAGCCTTTTTTAAGTACACAACTGTTTAATAAAAGTGTATATTCCCCAAAGTTGATTGATTCTTCGCTGCTTCCGGTTGAAAGATCTTTTCTTCTGAGATGTGCTTGAACTCTAGCAACAAGAACGCTTGGAGAGAAGGGTTTTGTAACAAATTCATCTGCACCATACTCAAGACCGCTTATTATATCTTCATCTGCATCGCGCGCAGAAACTATCATAACAGGAATTGTTGCTTTGAACATTTCACGGAACTGTTTTAAGAAATCAAAACCGCTCATTCCAGGGAGGTTTAAATCAAGAATAAGCAGGTCTGGTTTAGCACCTGTACTTAGTTTTTTGAGTGCATCTTCTGCGTTGTAAAAGGGTTCCGGCTTTATATCTGATTTTTCAAGATACATACATACAAGTTTAGAAATAGATTCTTCATCTTCAATAATAAAAACATACGGCTTTTTTTCTTCCATACCTGGCACCTCCACATCAAATATACATTTATTATAATAACAAAACCGAAAAATGGTATATTTAAACTGTTATATAACAAGATATTAATGTTTTTAATGCATTCAAGTATAAAAAATTGCTCACGTATGATTTCTGATTTTGCTCCACTAAACGAAGAGGACGTTCCGCAAAATCAGAAATCATACTCCGCGATTTTTTAAGTATGGAATTTATAAATATAATAATTGTATTAGAATACATTTTAAAATAATCGCGTAAGCCGAATTAAAAACACATTTGAAAACAAAGCTGCGGAGCGGAGGGACGGCTTCAAACTACATCGACGCTTGCCGAGCGAAGCGAGTAAAATCTTTCTTTGCAAGCTTCGCCGTAGTTTGAAGACGTACCTTCGCGGG
>JAFZWX010000030.1 GCA_017617145.1 Treponema sp.
ACATTGTGTACAACAAAGCAGTTGTCAAAAGTTACTGTAACATACGCACGTAACTTGCCTTCATCTTCGACCTTGCGAATTCTCAATTCTGTAATCTGCATAAGCCTCTTTCCTCCAAAACTTTTTGTTTTTTACAGCAAACGTACAAGAGCACAATTCCATGTAGCAGCAAGCAGTTTCATATTAGACTTTGCCCGTTGCTTTGATGTAAAAACACCATATATTGTGGAACCAGATCCCGACATATCGCAGAAATCTGCTCCACTATTTTTTAACGTACCCAACGCAGCTTCTAAATCACTGTAAACACCACAAAGCGATGGAGTAAACGTATTTTTGAAACGCCAGTCAGAAGGATTCTTTCGATATTCTTCTTCAAGGCTATCAAAAACTACAAAATCATTCTCAGTTCCACGAGCAAGCTGTTTATCTACCAGCGCATATGCTTCTTTTGTAGAACTTGAAATCTCAGGAAACACCAGCAAAAGAAACAAATCTTTTCTTGGAGTAATCTTCTTTATAACCTCACCACGCCCCGAAACAAGTGCACAACCAGTTCCGTCTTCGTCGCAATGCATAAAGAAAAAAACATCACTTCCTGTTTTATCTGCAATATAATCAAGCTGATTTTCATCAAGTTTAATCTTACAGATTTTTGACAGTGCTCTTACAAGTGCTGCTGCATCAGAAGAACCACCGCCTAATCCTCCGCCTGATGGTATTCCTTTTTTTAGTACAACTCTTACACCTGGCACACTTACATCAGCAATGCTGCAAAAAGCATCATAAGCTTTTGTGAGAGTGTTTTGTAAGGGGAGTTCCAGGGAATTACATTCGACGAAACAACCGTTTTCCTCTTTTACAGAAACCTCTAACTCGTCGAACAAATCAATAGTCTGAAATATACTTTCTATATTGTGATATCCATCAGTCCGACAGGGGAGCACCCGCAGATTAAAATTTACCTTGGCATAAGCCCTTTCTAAAATAAATTTCATCAGCCTGTCTTACTATTATACTAATTTTCTAATTGTTGTCAAACATAATGAGTTTGTAATATAGAAAATAACAATTCATTAATAAGATTATACAACTTTTAGAAAAAATCTAAAAAATGGCGCGAGGGCGAGTACGGATTCAAAAACGCTCTGAAGTACTGCCGCGTGAGCGGCAACGTATATAATTACGGGGGTACTTCAGCGCGTAGTGGGCTAGCCCACGGTTTTGAAATCCGTACTCACCCGGAAGCCATTTTTTAACATGTTTTTTTTTATTTACTAGTTGAAAAAACATTGTTGATATTATATATTGTTGTTGGGTGTTTATTTTCCATTTACATTACAAAAACCGGGGTGTCTATGTTCGCTGACGAACCAGAGCTTGATGAATTATCAATTTACATGGATGATGACTTCGACGATTTTGACGAAGAATATGATGATGATTTTGATGACGATGAGGATGATGTCCTTGACGATTTTGACAGCGAAGAAGACTTATACTACGACGATGTTTTTAAGGAAGAAGAAGATATAGACGAACCCTACGATGATGTAGAACCAGAAGACGGCTACAATCTTCGCCATCGCAACGACGACGATGACGACATTTCGTTCATCGACAAATACGACTTATAACAGTCTAGGGTCCCTGAGGCTCTCGAAGGGCCACTTACAAATTTATCACCTTACCGTTAAACCACAACTTCTCTAAATTATAGAATTCTCTTGCCTGTGCAGACATCATATGAACTACGATGTTTCCAAGATCAATTAAATTCCAGTCTTCACCATCCGGACTTTTTCGACTAACAGGATGAATCTGCAAATCGTTTTCTTTTATATATTCTTTTATCTGTTTTGCAAGACCCTGCTGTTGTGTTGAGCTTGAAACAGTTACAATTACAAAATAATCAGTCCACGAATTCAATCCGCTGATATCTATAAGGGTAACATTTTCTCCCTTACCATCCTGCATGAGTTTTGCAATTTCAATTGCTTTCTGTTCTGTTGTTTTCATATTTTAATACGAAGCTCCTGGTATTACATAGGCGCCATTAAAGTCTCTTCCAAGAATAACTGTAAAATCAACCATACTGTCGCCTGAGCTTCCATCCTCCATTTCATCTGCTTGAATTATATTTGTACAGCGTATAAGCTCGCCAACCTGACGTGCTATTGCTTCGTTTCCAATGTGATCTACAATAACTGTCTCTGCATAATCATTTGAATCTGCATTTACAGCACTTAAAACATCATAACTTGCATTCTGATAAAGAGTTGCAGTACGACGTGCTAATCCCTGTGTCTTAGTTCCGTTTTGAATTTCAAGAACATAGATTCTGTTAGAAATTGTTCCGTCTGAAGACATAAGCATATAAGTAGTCTGCTTAACTGCCTCTTTAATAAATTCACCGTTATTCAACGGGAACAAAAGTTGCTGACCGTCAACATTACGAAGAGATCCTGTAATTGTCTGCTTGATGATTGACTCTGTATCAATCTTCGAAATTTCATTGTATAAGGTTTCTTCTTCATCATCTGTAAGATTTGAATTCAAGTTAACCGAAAAACGTTTGAAGTTCTGTTTTGTATTAAAGATTTTAAAACTCTGGTCGTGAAGTCCTGTTAAGAAAGCGCCCATTACATTCTGATATCTGTCTTGGATAGTATCTTCTGCTTCATCCTCTTCTTCATATTGAAGGTAAACGGCTATCTTATCACCATCAAGAGTTACTGCACCAGAAGGAAGCAGCCAGCGTTCACCTTCTTCAGAAACTGTATCAATTGGAGAAGGAATAAAAACACGCATTCCTCCAAACATATCGCAAAGACGAATAAAATCTTCAAGTTTAACCATTGTTGTATATGGAATGGAAATTCCAAGAAGCTTTTGAACTTCTGTTTTATACGAAGCCATTCCAAGTTCGTTATAAACCTCTTCAAGTTTATCTGTTCGTCCAAGTGATTGAAAAATTGCTCCAGTGTAACCAGGAAGATTGATTACAGCTGCTTTCTCGGTAGAAGTATCAAGGATAATAACATTAGAAAAAAGAACTTTATTGTTTTCATCCTGAACTACAAAAAGAGTTCGTATAAGAGTGTCGCGTTCAAGTGCATCCTTTACACTGTTAGTTTTAAGTGAGCGTGCAAAGAAAAGACTCATAGCAAGAATTACTAAAAGGATTAATGCAATAAAGAGAAGACCTTTTTGTTCATTTCGCAATTTTTTCATAACTGTGGTCCCTGTGCTTCAGCAGACTCAGCAACCGCTTTGCATGCCTGCTCATAGTATTCTATCATTTTTATGGTCTCGGGGTAAACTTCAAAACCACGATTTGTAATATATTCATAATTTTCTTTTATTACAGAAAGGAACTGTTCGTCAAGAGTAAGCTTTATAAGACCAGCACGGTATTCGTCAGTAGATTGAGGTCGGCCAGGTTCTGTTTTATCTGCCAGAAAAAGAATCTTTCCAAGATCACAAAGCCCAAGACATCCCGAAACATGATTTGCAACTGCTTCAAGAATATCGCTGTCTGTAATACCAAACTTTTCTTTCATTGTAACTGCGGCAGCACGTCCATGAAGCAGGCTTGGTTTTGCAGCTTCAAAATCAGTTATAGGATTTCCATCGCGAGCAGCAGTTTCCATCATTTTATCACGCGGCATATCTTTACACATGTCGTGGCCTATACCTACAAGGTAACCTTTGTTTTCATCAAGACCATAGCGGCGGCAAAGCTTAACACACATTTCGGCAACACGCACCGAATGATCGTATCGCGAAGGTTTTACATGAGCTTCTGTATAATCGCGGATTTTTTCTGTAAGTGTATCGTAGTCAATCATAAACCTTTATGTCATTGTCGGGCTTGACCCGACAATCTATTTCCTATACAATCCATTTTCCTCTATATATTCATACACAGCCTGCGGCACCAGATACCTGTAGCTTTTTCCTTCGTCAATGCGGCGGCGGATATCTGTAGACGAAACCGGTAGCATAGGATTTTCAATAAATGTACATGGAAACTGAAAATTCTGTAAGTCAAACCTTACAGCAAAATCGCCCTTGTAGTTTCCGGTTGGCTTATTTTCGTAGGCAGTCTGGCAATCGTCATCTCCTGCTCCGCTCAAAAGCTTTTCCAAAACCTTAATATCCGGATATCTGTGAACGACAATCAAATCTGCAAGCTCAACAATTGCCTGTGGATTTTTCCATTTTTCAAATTCAGCAGCAACCTCATCGCCCATAATAAAGGCAAGTTTTCCGTCAATTTTATCTTTATATTTCTCTGTCAAAAATCGAAGTGTATCGCTTGTATATGAAACTCCACCCCGTTCAATTTCACACGGTTCAACTTCAAAAACTCCGCCCGGAACAGACTGGCAAAAAGCACGCACCATTGCAAGGCGATGTTCAACAGTAACGCTGCTGCTAATAACCTTGTGAGGTGAAACGCAGGTAGGCACAAAAAGCACCTTGTCGTAACCAAGTTCTTTTATAATAGTATCTGCAAGCATTGCATGCCCAATATGAAGAGGATTAAAAGTACCACCAAAAACTGCAAGCTTCATTCGTTCACTCTCTCCTATTGTTCACTTCCCGGATACTGAATATTTTCGTCGTCATCATCATCCATACCGCCGCGACCTTCCATAAAGCTGCTGCCAAATTCTTGAGTGCCCTTTTCCGCTTCTTCAAGTCTTTTTTCCTGGCGGTTTACAAGCTGAATAATCTGATTCTGCGCATCCTTCATTCCACGGCCTGTATGAACAGAAACAGGAATTACAACAGTGTCGGGCTCAGCAGCACGGATTTTTTCTGCTGCTTCAACTGCACGGTCAAAAGCATCATCAACATCAATTTTGTTCAAAAGCACAATACGAGGTTTTTCTAGAAGGCTGTCTGAATATTTATCAAGCTCATTGCAAAGCGTTTCGTAAGCAGTTAGATAATTGTCATCCGAACAGTCAATCATAAAAATAAGACAAGCTGTTCGGGTTATATGTTTTAAGAAAGTATCGCCAAGTCCAAGACCTTCACTGGCGCCTTCAATAATACCTGGAATATCTGCAATAATAATGTCGCTTTCATCGTCTACACGAAGCACACCAAGATTCGGAATAATTGTAGTAAAAGGATACGGCGCAATTTTTGGGCGGGCATTAGTAAAATAAGTAAGAAGACTTGATTTACCGGCATTTGGGAATCCAACAAGACCGGCATCTGCCATAATGGAAAGCTCAAGTTTTAGAAAGCGTGTTTCGCCGCGCTGTCCAGGGTTTGCCTGTCTTGGCGCCTGATTTGTTGAACTCTTAAAGTGAACGTTTCCCCAGCCGCCGTTACCGCCTTTTAAGAAAGTAAACTGCTCGTCGCCTTTTTCGGTAGAAAAATCGTAAATAACTTCGCCTGTTTCTGCATCGCGGATTGTAGTACCAGGAGGAACTGGAATTACACAATCTTCACCGTCTGCACCATAGCGGTTCCAGCCCTGACCGTCGCCGCCGTTTTTTGCCTTAAAGCACACTCTGTGGCGAAGGTTTGCTAAAGTACGAAGGTTTCGTTTTACAGTAAAAATAACATCGCCGCCCTTACCACCGTCACCACCGTTTGGGCCACCATGAGGAACATACTTTTCGCGGCGGAATGCAACACAACCGTTGCCGCCGTTACCTGAGCGAACTTCAATATTAGCTTCGTCAGCAAAACCTATCATAAATACCTATTACATCCATTCATGAGGAAAAATGTGCTCCCGTGGAAAATGCCTTCGGGCAACAGAAGGAAGTTGCCCGAAGGTATTTTTCACTCCGCACATTTTTCAGATGACTGCTTGTATAAACAGTCATTTCTTTTACAAAACACGCTTCCGTAGAAAATCCCCACGGACAACAGAAGGAAGTTGCCCTCAGTCTTTTTCTACTCCGCGCAGGTTTCAGACGACTGCTTGTATAAACAGTCATTTCTAAATAAAAAAACCCGGTAGTTTATTGTAACACCGGGTCTTATAAAAAAGCAATGTTGCTTTTATTTTGCAGCTTCTACAGAAACAACTTTGTGGTTATTTCTTTCGCTGAATACAACTTTTCCATCTGCAGTTGCAAACAGGCTGTCGTCTCCAGCTTTCATAACGTTGTTTCCAGGATAGAACTTAGTTCCACGCTGCTTTACAATAATTGAACCTGCAGAAACAGATTCACCGGCATATCTTTTTACACCAAGACTCTTCGGATTAGGA
>JAFZWX010000202.1 GCA_017617145.1 Treponema sp.
AAAAAACTTTAACCCTTTAAGATTACTGTCTACGAGCAAATCAATATCGCTGCTTTCGGTTGCATAGCCTTTTGCATAAGAACCAAAAAGCACTGCCGACTTTACATTGTAAAGCAGAAAAACAGGAGAAAGCTTATTCTTAATGTATTCCAACGAATAAACTGATTTGTTCATATGTTAATACTATACCCTTTCAGCTTTCACTTCAACAGCAGCTTTGCCCATAACAGCCACAATCTTAGAACCATCTTTGAGGATTCCAATAGGAATAACTGCTGCGTCAAGGCGCTTGCCATCTACTTCGAGGTATGCAATTCCTTTGCAAACATGTTCAGGATTCTTTACTTCAATATGAAGGTTCATTTTGCGCCAGCGGCGTTCTACGGTGTAGCCGTCCCAGTCGTGTTTGATACATGGGTCAATTAACAAGCCGTCGTACTGTGGTTTAATTCCGAGCATGTACTGGGTGATTGCATAATAGCTCCAGGTACCAGCCCCCGAAAGCCAGCTTACACGTGTATTTCCAGGGCGCTTGCTGAATGTAGAATATGTTGTCTGTCCAACTACATAAGGTTCACTCTGGCGGATTTCTGCTTTGTCGTTGTATGCAGCAGGAATGGCAGCCTTGCAGTATTCGTAAGCGCGATCGCCGTTACCAAGCATAGTTTCTGCAATGATACCCCAGCCCTGTGTGTGGTTAAAGATACCTGCATTTTCCTTAATACCAGGAAGGAATACTACTGAGCTCATAATGTCGCTGCGGGTCTTTACAAATGGAGGAGCACAAAGCATAAGGCCGTATGGAGTTGCAAGCTTTTCTTTTACGCTTTCCATACAAATCTTAGCCTGTTCTGCAGTTGCGGCAGATGACATAACAGCCCAAACCTGAGTATTAAAGTAAATCTGACCTTCTTCTATAGACTGAGTTCCGTAAACAGTTCCGTCTTCGCCAACAGCCCAGATAAACCATTTTCCGTCCCAGCATTTTTTCTGAATGTTTGCGTCCAGGGTTTCGCGCTGAGCAAGAGCCCAAGCAGCTTCATCTTTCTTGCCAAGTCGTTCAGAAATATCTGCATAAGTTGTAAGACCAAGACGCAGCTGGAATGCAACAAATAATGACTCACCGTGGTAGCCCAACTTCAGACAGTCGTTCCAGTCTGCCAAAAGTCCACAAGGAAGTCCGTCTGCACCCATACGCTCCAAATTAAATTCAAGTGCACGGCGTAAGTGTCCGTAAACTGTTGCTTCTCCACCGTCGGCATAAGGAACTACCTTGTTGTAAAAATCAAAATTTCCGCTTTCTGCAACATAACAAGGTACTGCATTAAAGAACCATTCACAGTCATCAGAACGGAACTGGTCTGGAGCAGGAGCCTTTTCGTGGCCTGCATTAAAATCTTTTGAAATTACAGGAACAGCACCACCATTCTGGCACTGACCGCTTATCATTCTAACAAGGCGTTCTTCTGCTTCTTCCGGAATTGCAGCAGAAACACCAAGAATATCCTGAACAGAATCGCGGTAACCAAGTCCATCGCGTTCACCGTTGTAAACAAGACTAGCGGCACGGCTCCAGGCAAAAGTAATCAAACAGTTATAAAGTCCCCATACATTTACTGTGTGGTTAATATCCTCGTCCGGAGTAATTGCTTTGTAAGAACCAAGCTTTGCATGCCATGCTTTAACAAGCTTATCAAATTCTTCATCGGCGCGCTTAAAGTTTCCAAACTCATTGATGATTTTCTGGCCAACAGCACGGGCATCGCCAATACCAAGCATAAGCATAACTTCTTTTGTTTCGCCTGGCTGCAATTCCAAATCGCCCTGAACAGTACCACAAGAGTTATCACCAAAAGCTTCGGAATTAGTACATGCACCTTCCATTACAACTTTTGGATGCTCATAGCTGCCGTAAGTTCCAATAAAGGCTTCGCGGCTTGTATCAAAACCAGTCATTGGAGTACCAATCAAAGAAACCCACTGGCTCATATAAGCACTACCAACTTCATATTCCGGATGCTGAATGTAAAGATTATCCTGAATAGAATAGCGCAAAAGATTATCGCCAACCTTTTCGCCCTTTACAATAAAAATAGAATACTGAAGGTTTACCTGATCCTGAGTTGTATTCCACTGATTTGCAAATTCACAGTAAGAAAACAGGCGGATTTTTCGAACTTTGTCGCTGTTATTTGTTACCTTAAGGCGCCAGTATTCAAAGTTCTGTCCAAGCGGAACATAATATTTTGTCTCGCTCTTAATGCCTTTATATTCAGAAGTAATAATTGTATAAGCAGTTCCATGGCGGCATTCACTCTTATACTGGTCAAGAGGCTTTCCTACAGGCTGCCATGAAGCAGACCAAAAGTCTCCGTCGTCCTGGTCACGAAGATAAAAATATCGTCCAGGCTGATCCATAGGAATAGAATTAAAGCGCAGACGCAAAAAGCGACCCTGTGCACCAGATTTATAAAAACCATAACCACCTGCATTGTTTGTAATTACAGCACCATAAACTGTAGAACCAAGATAGTTACTCCAGCTAGTCGGTGTGTCCGGGCGAGTAATTACATACTCAGCGTTGTCATCATCAAAATAACCGTATTTCATATTTTTCCTCAATTTATTTATATTTCTTACATTTTATCAGAAAGAACATAGAAGTCAAATTAAAAACTATCAAAAAAATCTAAAATCAGAGTATTGGCCGAAAATCCATTTATAGCCTCCACAGGCCATGAATGATGTCCGCTTTCGATAACAAGATGCCAGACCTGTGCATCACTGTGTCCGCTTTCATCACTCCATTTTGTCAAAACAGAATCATTGCCAATTTTTTCCTGCTGTATATTTCCAAGTCCGTTTGATTTTGCCCAATAATCCATAACATCTTCTATTGCAGGATCTTTTGTAAAACGTGCACTTCCATCACTGTTTTTTGGTATTAATTCATCTTTTTGACCTGTAATCTGCAAAAATCCAATATTATTTTTTTCATTACGATTATCCCAGATTAAAGCAGGCATTTTTCCTGCAACACTCACGCATGCTTTTAAGGTATTGCCAGCCTGCATTGCCAGTCTGTGATTCATAAAAGCACCGTTACTAAAACCAGCTGTAAAAGTACGCGAAGCATCAAAACCATATTCATTTTGTAAATATTCAGCCAGTGCAGTAATAAACTGAACATCTTTATTACCCTGCGAAGAAATGCCGGAATTCCAGGCAATCCCGGTTCGAATATTATCACCTTTCTGAACAGAACCGGTTACATATACAACCGCGTATCCCCTTTTGCACGCTTCTTTTTCAAAACCATACTCAAAGCGCATACTTTCTGCAGTCATCATATACCCCGGAAGCATAATAACAAGAGGTGCGTTTTCAACAACATCAGGCAGATCAATTATAAAATCGTGAACAACATCATCAAAGCTGCAGGTATATTTGTTATCATCAAGTTTTTGAATATCAGTAAGTTCCGGAATAGTTTCAGGTTCTTCAAACGCAGACTTTGTATCTGCCTGAGCCGGCTTTGAAGAAGTACAGGAAAACGCCAGCAGAATAAATAATAAAATAATATAATTAAATAGTTTTTTCATTGATACTCCATAAAAAAAGGACTGCCTAGAACACAAGACAGCCCCTCTTATTAGATAGATTCCCGTGTCAAGCACGGGAATGACATATTGTCATTACAAGAATGACAGACTCATTATCCTTTTACAGAACCCATTGCAACACCGGCAACGATGTACTTAGAAAGGAAGAAATAAACAACGATAAGTGGAAGTGCTGTAAGGGTAAGTCCAACATAAATAGCACCGTGCTCACGTTTGTAAATATCACCTCTAAGCAATGAAACCATAATAGGCAATGTGTACTTAGCTTTCTTTGTAAGAAGAATCAAAGGTCTGAACAATTCGTTCCAGCTTGTTACAAAAGTAAAGATTGCCTGAGTAGCAAGAGCAGGTTTCATAATTGGAAGAACAATTACATTGAAAGTAAAGAATTCCTTTGAACCGTCAATACGAGCCGATTCTACCAATGACGGAGAAACAGAAGGCTTCATATACTGGCGCATAAAGAATACCATACTTGGAGAAGCAATTGCTGGCAAAATAAGTGTAATAAGCTTATTAGCCATTCCTAATTTATAAACCATCTGATAGAAACCAATTACAGTAATTGTAGCAGGAATCATCATAACAGCCATAATGAAACTGAAGAAGAACTTCTTTGCTTTCCATTCATACATAACAAGCGCATAAGCTGTAAGTGTAGAAAAGTACAAAGTTACAACAGTAGTTCCTGCAGAAAGAAGGAATGAGTTCATAAAACCAACAGCAGGATTAAATGCTTTTCCGGTCAAAATCTTGAAGTTTTCAAAGAAGTGAGTAGAAGGAATGAACGAAATAGCGTGCTGCTGAATCTGATATGTTGTACGTGTTGAGTTTACAATCATAATGATGTATGGCAGTAAACTCAAAGCAGCCAGAATTATACAAACTATAAGAACAAGAACCTTATATATAGAACCATTTTTCTTATTTGCCATTTTTTACTCCTTTTGCTTCTTTAGCAGCAAGTTTCATTTCTGCTTTTCTGGCTTTTTCTTCAGCCTTGCGCAATTTTTCAAGTTTTACTTCATCCTTATCGCGCATAGAGAAGAAGAGGATAGCAGAAGCAGCAACAATGATAATAAACATAATCATACTCATTGCAGAAGCTCTGTTATAGAAGCATCGTCCCTGGAATGCAAGCTGATAAATAAGAACGCTTGTTGTAAGAGTAGAGTTATCAGGTCCACTGTTAGGAACAAAGTTCAACGGAATATCGAACATGTTCAAACCACCAATAAGGCTTGTTACGAGAGTAAAGAGCATGATTGTTCTGATACTTGGAATAGTAATTTTCCAGAACACCTGCCATCCGTTTGCACCGTCAATATCTGCAGCTTCAAAAATTTCCGGATCAATACCAAGTACACCAGAAATAATGATAATCATTGTGTAACCGTACCACATCCAGGTCTGAATAAATATTACAATATTCTGTGCAGCTTTTCTGCTTGCAAGGAAGTAAATTTCATTTCCTTTTTCTATGAACTTAAGTCGGATGAGAAGATCATTAACTGGTCCCATAGGATAAGCAAAAAGAGCATTAAACAGGATGGCTACAGTTGCAGCTGTGATAATGTTTGGCATATAGAAAAGTACTTTAAATGCTCCCTGTCCAGGAATCTTAACACGTGTGTTAGTAAACCAGGCAGCAAGCAAAAGTGCCATAATCATCTGAGGAATAAAGTTACAAACCCACAATTTAATAGTGTTTTTCAACGCTGTGTGGAATGTAGGCATTGTCAATACTGTTTTGTAATTAGAAAAAAACTTACTCAAACTAAGGAAACTCCAGGAGGTTTTTCCTGGTCCCTGTAAGTTTGTAAAACCAATAATTGCAGTATAAATTGTTGGATAAAAAGCAAAAATTAAATATGCAACAATAAAAGGAATGCTGAATATGTAACCATACTTAGCATAACTGATTTTTCCTTTTTTCTTCATGTTGGACACCCCAAAACTAGATTAGATGTATTTATTAAACTTTTTTTATAGATTGCGCCATAATGACGCTTGTTGTAGGTACAAATTAGGGCTGCCACAAGACAGCCCTAATTTATTGAAATCAATAAGTACTAACTATTAGTAACCAAGCTTATCAGCAACTGTCTGCTTGAAGTCTTTAATAGCATCTGCACGTGATTTCTGTCCGTTAGCATAAGCACGAACCTGGTCACGCCAGATTGAGTTGATTTCTTCGTCGTACTGTGTAAGGTTCTTACCATTAGCATAAGCACCAGCTGGTACGAAGTAGTCGAACATGTTCTGTCCGCCAAGGAATTCAAGTTTTCCGTCTGACTTAGACATTACAGTTCCAGAAGATACTGTATCTTTTGTTCCACCTGGTCCGTTCAAAGTACCATTTGCCCAGTGATAGAGGAGACCTGTGTTAGATGTATCAAGAGTGATCCACTCAATGATTCCCTTACAAATAGCCTTCTTGTTCTTATCCTTAGCAGCAACTTTTGAACCGAGAACCCATGTACCACCCCAGAAGAATCCGATTGGTGAGTTACAAACAGCCCAGTCGCCGTATGTATCTTTTGAGTTTCCAGCCATTACGTAGTTGATGAGCCAAGCTGGTCCGAAGAATCCGAGTACTGGTTTAGCTCCGAGTTCTGCCATATCAGCATACCAAGCATCTGTCCAGTCCTGTGTCTTGTTTGACCAACCATTGTCTGTAAGGTTCTTTGAAACGTCAAGGAAAGCTTCACGTTTTGGATCGAGGTAGAGCTGATCGTCTACAATCCAACCCTTGTCAGAAGAGTTTTCAATAGCGTGCCAGATATCACCGTCACCAGAAACAATAGCTACACCATTGTCAGCACATTTCTTAGCAGCATCCCAGAATTTATCCCAAGACTGTGAACCACCACCAATAGCAGCCTGTACAGTTTTTGGATCATCTGAACCGAATACTTTCTTAGCAACTGAGCGGTTGTAGATGAAACATCCACCAGTAGCCTGATATCCAAGACCTACTACCTGTCCTTTTTCGTTAGAACCGATATCTACAGTGTAAGAAGCGATGTCAGCATCTTTGATTGCCTTGTCGATCTTGATACCAAAATCTTTGTAAGGAGCAGCAAATTCAGACATATCACCCTTTGAATATTTAAGGATGAATGCAGCTTCTGCAGCGTAAAGATCTACTTCACCATTCTTCAAAGCTTCGTTCAAAGCTGGCTGGTAAGCACCGTCTGTAGTAGCGATGATTGTTGTGTTCAATTTTGCATTTACACTTGGGTTGTTAGCGAGGTATTTTTCAACCATGCCAGGAACTTCGTCTGTAAATGCCCACAAATTGATTGTTACTGGTGTAGCTTTTTTAGCAGCTCCAAATACTGATGAAGCAACCAAGAGAGCACACATAACTGATAGGATTTTTTTCATTTTCCTTTCCTCTTGTATAAGTTTTTTTTATTTTAGGGAAAACTCCCTATGTAACCTTTATTATAAACCATAAGATTTAAATTTGCAAAATAAAAATAAGAAATTTCTTAGAAATTTTCACTGTTAAACGATTAACTTTCAATTTTTTTTGTGTTTTTTTTCGATTTTTTACATTTTTTTTTAAAGTATGGTATTATAGATGTTGCAAAGGGTAAAAATGAAGAAGCGTTCCTTGAATCCTAAGCATGCAGAGTTTTTCTCTACACTCATTGTTGCAAGTCTTTTTGTAACAATAGTTATGACAATAGCGGGAACAATTTTTAAACACACTTTGTCAAAGGCCGAAAATCAATATTACGACAGCCTGTATGCTGCACTAGACGGATATATGCAGACAACAGAACAAATCAGTCAGCAATACATTAATTCTATAAATGCTTTCTTTATTCCTGGTTTTACCGAAAAGGCTACAGCACAGCAGATTTTTGATTTTTTGTGTACTTACGACATTAAAAAAAATCCCGATTTCTATTTGATGTATTATATAGATAAAGATGGAACGATGTATTTTTCAAACGGAAATGTAATAAAGATGCTGCCGGACAAACATCCTGTTTTATATGATGATTCAACAATTTCGTTTTCTAATGTTTATTACGCAGAACGAAGCAATCAGTATGTTATTGGAATTGAACAGGCTATTTATGATGAACAGGGAAACAAAAAAGGAGCATTATGTGCTTCGGTTTCGGTAGATTCTTTTAATAAAAAGCTTGAACGCATAAAAATCGGACAGAACATAGACTTCTTTATTGTCGATAGTAAAGGTCAGTTTGTATACACCAAGAATAAAAACCTTATTGGTAAAATCTATACTCCAGAACAGGAAGAATATAAGAAATATTCATCAGACTACCTGGCACAAACAGAGGAACATTTTCTTCCGGCAATTCCTATTAATGGAAAAGAATATGATTTGCTTTTAAAAAAGCAGACTTTAACTGGTAAAACACTTGTTCTTTCTGTTCCGCATGAAGCAATTGAATCACTCTACACCGAACAAAGAAGAACAAAAAGGTATGCATTTGTATTCTGTGTAATAATAATTCTGGTGCTTACATTTATTGAAATGAAGATAATGGAAGCGCTTAAAAGAAAGCAGCTTATTACAAACCAATATGATTCCCTTACAAACTTATGGACACGACAATACTTTGAACAGGAAGCAACAAAACAGTTAAGGGCAAATCCAAAAACAAAATTCATGCTTGTTGAAGCAGATATCCGAGGCTTTAAATTTATAAATGAAACTTATGGCGAAGAAGCGGCAGACAAGCTGATTGTTTATTATTCAAAGGTTCTTAACAAGTTCTGCGAAAAATTTCATGGAATTATTGGACGTGGTTTTGCAGATAGATTTTATGTTCTTTTTAAAGTCACTTCTGTACAGAAAGCAATGGGTGAATTTAAAACCAATATGGTAGAATGTGAACAAATAACTTCAAAATCAGAAATTCCATTCTTCCCGAAATTTGGAATTGCTTTTCTGCTGCCCGATAACAAAAAACGCGATATTACAATTCAAGGTTTAATTGGTCAGGCTTCATTTGCAAAAAGTGCTATTAAAGATGATGCATTAACTCCTTACTCTGTTTATAATTCGCGGCTGCTCGAAAAAATAAATGATGAACACAATATCGAAGGAAAAATGCAGCAGGCTCTTGATAACGCAGAGTTCTTCGTAATGTATCAGCCAAAGATTTCTCTTAAAGATGAAAAGATTTGCGGTGCCGAAGCGCTTGTACGATGGAATAATCCGGAACAGGGTTTTATGACTCCAGATAAATTTATTCCTCTTTTTGAACGAAACGGCTTTATTAAAAAACTTGACTTTTATGTTTATGAGCAGGTATTCAAATTACTTGAACGTCAGATTGCAGCAGGTGAACCGGTTGTACCGATTTCTGTAAATATGTCGCGCAATCATAACAAAGCAGAAAAATTCATTCACGATTTTTTAGAGCTGTTTCACAAATACAATGTTCCGCCGGAGTATATTCAGCTTGAAATTATTGAACGTTCTTTTATGGGAAACGATACACTCAGCGAAATTACGGAGCGGCTCCACAAAGAAGGCTTTAGTGTAGCAATGGATGATTTTGGAAGCGGTGAATCGTCTCTTAATATGCTCACGACAATTCCTGTTGATGTTTTGAAATTTGATAGAGTATTCCTGCTTTCTTCAATGAACGAAGACGGAACAATGAATGAAAAATCTGCGGAATTTATTCACATTCTTATAAACTTAAGTAAGAACCTTGAAAAGCAGTCTGTTTTTGAAGGTGTAGAAACCCAGGAACAATGCGATTTCTTAAAGTCCATTAACTGCGACGCTATTCAAGGATACTTTTATTCCAAGCCGCTTGCAGAGAAGGATTTTCTGGAGTTTATTAAACTACATTTATAGAAAGAGATTGCCGGGGCAAGCCCAGCAATGACAAAACTTTTTCACAGACAAGGACAGACCTATGTCATTATCGGGCTTGACCCGATAATCTCTTTTACAGTACCGACAGTGCCTTGTTCAAAAGCTCTGTAGCCTGTTTTGGATTTGCCTTACCTTGCGACTGTTTCATTACTTGACCCATAAGCCAGCCAACTACATTAGTTTTTCCGCTCTTGTAGTCTTCTACAGCCTTAGGATTTGCTGCAATTACATCCTGAACAAGTTTTTCTATAGCACCTGCGTCGCTTACAACTTCCATACTCTTCTCTTTTATGATATCAGAAGGCATTTTGTTAGAGGCAAGCATTTCTGCAAATACATCCTTACCCTGCTTTGAAGTAATTTTTCCATCTTCAAGGGCATCGGCAAGCTGAGCAATGTGGGATGGAGTTATAGAAACATCATTTATAGTCTGTTTTTTCTCGTTCAAAACTGCAAGAAGCTCTGCAAGAATAAGGTTTACTGCACGCTTAGGATTCTTAGACTTCTTGGCTGCCTCTTCAAAGAACATTGCAAGGTCTTTAGAGGAAGTAATAGTTTCAACATCAAAATCGCTCATTCCGTACTGAGCCTTGTATCGTACGCGTTTTGCTTCAGGCAACTCCCCTACAGCTTCTTTTGCAGCGGCAATAAGTTCTTCGCTTACAGTAAACGGCTTGATATCAGGTTCAACAACAAAGCGATAATCAACAAAGGAGTTTTTGGTACGCTGAACAACAGTTTTACCTTCTTCGTCGTTCCAGCCCATTGTAACTTTAAATCCCGGGTTGAATTCCTGTCTGTCTTCCATAAACTCCTTAAGCTGGCGCTGAGCTTCGTAGGCACAGGCATCTTTAATTTTCTGGAAAGAGTTAAGGTTTTTAATTTCAGAAATTGGTGTGTGCCAGAGCTTACCGTCTTCCCAAACGTTTAAGTTGATGTTGGCATCGCAGCGCATGTTACCCTCTTCAAGGTTTCCGTTTGTAACTTTTACATAACGAAGGATTTCCTGAACAGTCTGCATAAAAAGGGCTGCTTCTTCAGGAGAAGTCATATCAGGCTTAGTTACAATTTCTATAAGTGGAGTTCCACAGCGGTTGTAGTCAATGTACGAGTGAGCGCCCTGCAAGTGCAAAGACTTACCAACGTCCTCTTCAAGGTGGATTCGTTCTACACGTACACGGCGATACTTTCCATCTATTATACAGTCATCGCCTTTGAAATTTTTAGTACGGCATTTTTCTCCGCCAGGCTGTTCATCCTTTGGATAGTGAATAAGCGGAAGATCAACATAACCGTCGGTACAAAGCGGAATATCATACTGAGTAATCTGATATCCCTTGGCAAGGTCAGGATAAAAATAATGCTTGCGGTCAAACTTAGTATAACGTGCAATGTTACAGTTCAAGGCCTGCCCCGCAACAGCACCAAGCTCTACATAACCTTTAGAAATACGCGGCATGGCACCAGGAAGTCCAAGACAAACAGGACAAACACGAGTGTCCGGCATACCACCATATCTATTTTCGCAGGCACAAAAAGCCTTAGTCTTAGTCAAAAGCTGAGTATGAATTTCGCAACCAATTACAATTTCCCACTTGTCTATCATTCGTGACCTCTTTTTTATTGTTGTAGTATTATATAGAAAAAAGAGTGAATAGTTAATAGGTTATAGTTAATAGTAGGAGGGGAAAGCCTTCCCCTCGCTCCAGCCCGTTGAACGGTCTTACGCTACCCCTTCTCCTAAGGGCGCTGCGCCCCTTAAAAACCCCGCTTTTTAAAAAATTTCCACT
>JAFZWX010000203.1 GCA_017617145.1 Treponema sp.
AGCATCAGCTTGGTTTTGAAGGTCTTATGAAAACAGAAGATAAGTCTCTTGCGCAATCAGCCGGCATCGAAATTGCAGACCCAACTCTCGAAGATATTATGATTCACATTGAACGACGCTAGGACAACAGGAGGCAACCTATGAAATCACAAACATTAAAGCTTTTGAAAAAAGAACTCGTTCTTGGAAACTCATCACAAACTATAATCTGGTCAATATGCTGTTTTGGCATGTATTTTATTCCAAGCTATCCGTCATACATTGGACCATTTTATATCACACTGTGCATTATGATGACTTTTGCGCTTAATCAGTCTTCGCATGACATTCTGTACACAGCACTGCTTCCTGTTCGTAAGATAGATACAGTAAAAGCACGCTTTTTATATTGCGGTTTGATTGAAATTCTTTCTCTGATTCTTGCACTTATTCCAACTCTTTTAAAATACACAATTCCTTCTTTCCCGAAAAATCATGCAGGAATAAATACTACCCCAGCTTACTTTGGACTGCAGCTTATTTTGTATGCAATTTTCAATCTGATTTTTTTGGGAAATGTTTACAAAAATCCTCTTAAGCCGGGTGTGCGATATTTTGCAGGGGCTGTTGTTTATTTTGTAGTATATGCAATTTTTGAACTTCCTGTATGGATGTATTATGCAGACAAAGGACCTCTTGTTTCTGTTGGTCAAATGTTTACAGACATGTCTGGAGCTTTTCTGAACAGACAGTTCATTGTTCTTTTTGGTGGCATCCTGATTTTTGCAGGAGTCTGGATTTTGACATTCAACAGAGCTGCCCGCCAGTTTGAAAAGTACGATTTGTAATGGACATCGTGTTATCACAAAAAACCGACAAGCCAATTTATACTCAAATCTACGAGCAGATTGCCAACCAGATAATGACTGGCGAAATAACTGCCGGCGAAAAACTGCCCCCAATACGCACTGTTGCAGTGAACCTGCGCATAAGCGTAATTCCTGTAAAACAGGCGTGGGAGCAGCTTGAACGCGAAGGCTTTATTTCAACCGCAGCAGGCCGCGGCACCTTTGTAAACCAGCTTGAACATCACGAAATTTCAGGCAAAAGAAATGCAGCCGCAGAAGAAGTGCTGCACAAAGCTGTAAACGCCTGCCTTGAAATGGGATTGAGTCTGGAAGAGATTATCGGAATTATTTCATCAACTTTCTGAAAAATTCACACTCGTCATCGTTGCAGGTATTTGCAACTTCTAAATTTGGTTCCAGATGAAAAACATGCCATAATACCTGTTCTTCGGAACCATAGCAATGATATTCATACTGAACACCTGCTTCTTCGAGTGCCTTTGTCATAAAAGGTGCCTGCTTAAATTGAAAGTCCCCTACACAAGTCATAACAAATGCCGGCGGAAAATCCTTAGTAACATGAGCACTTGCATTTAAAAGGTCCAGTCCTTGGGCTGTTACCTTAGACTGCAAAAGCGCTTCAACAAGCATTTTCATAAGAGGATTTTTTTCAAGCGAAGGATCAAGATTATATTTACCGCAGTTGAGCGCAACCCCACGAAGTACAAGCGGTTTATTTTGAATGAACGGAAAATTCTTTGCATATTCCGCATTTGTTATTGCAGAAGTATAAAGCGCCAGAAGATGTGCACCGGCAGAATCACCTACGGCAAATACATTGTTTAAATCAAAACCATATTGTTCTGCATTTGTGCAAACCCACTGAAAAACGCGTTCTGTATCTTCTACAGAAGAAGGAAATGCTGTTTCGGGAGCAAGTCTGTATGAAAAATTAACTACGGCAAAACCACGCTGGGCAAGACGCATACAATACCATTGGTAAACATCCTTGTCGCCATAAACCCAGGCTCCTCCATGTACACTAATAATTACAGGAAGTTTTTCTTGCTGGGTTTTTGCAGCTGGACGATAGACATCAAGATACTGCCACTTTTGAAACTTTTTGTCTGGACCATACAGGATGTTATCAAAGCGCTTTACATCTGCAGGAATTGTCTGCCCTGCATCGCGCTTTTTATCCATTCCACCAAAGTCTCTGCGTGTTTTCCACGCCATGTACAAATGAATAAGATTTGCCATAATGGGATCTCCTCTCTCCTATAATCTTTTTAACATATTTAGTAGAAATTAACTAGTCATAAACCACGCAATATGCTACAAATAACGAATGAAAATAAATATCCTTAAAAAGCTTACGGCAGGAGCTTTTACACTTGTACTTGCTGCCATTCTGATTTCGTGCGTGCCTGTAAAAGAAAAACCACAGCCACAGATTCCTGTAAAAAAAGCAACTGTATCAATTATTGAAGAAAGCAACACAGTTCAACCAAACTGGAAAGATGCTCCGGCTCTCAAAGATGAATACAAAAAATATTTTGATTACTTTGGATTTGCAGTACCAGAAAATCAGCTGACAAATGATTCTATTATGAAAGGCATAAGCTGGCAGGCAAGCTGCTTTACCTGCGAAAACGAATGTAAACCAGACTTTATTTTTAACTGGACAAAACCAACTGCGCTTACAGACTTCCGTGCCGAAGATGGAAATGCCTACAAGGTTCCAACAACCTTAGCCGGTTTTAGCCGCCTTGAAAAAATCCTTGGTATTGCAAAAAAATACGGAATGAAAATGCGCGGTCATGTTCTTGTATGGCATGGACAAACCCCCGACTGGTTCTTTAAAGAAGACTACAACTCAAGTAAGCCGTATGTAGACAAGGCAACAATGACAGCACGTCAGGAATGGTATATAAAATCTGTTCTGGAATTTGTGCGCCACTGGGAAGAAGAAAACAACAACAATCAGCGCATTATAATAACCTGGGATGTTGTAAACGAAGCCTGTACCGACGGCGGCTGGACAGATGATCCGCTCAGAACCGCAAGCCCCTGGTATGCAATTTACGGCGACGATACCTTTATTGTAAATGCATTCCGCTATGCAAATAAATATGCACCAAAAGAAGTTCTTCTTGCTTACAACGATTATTCAAGCTATGCGCCAAATAAAACAAAAGCAATCTGCCGCGTTGTTCAGGATATACAGGCTGCCCGTGATGCAAGAATTGATGTTGTTGGAATGCAGTCTCATGTTAGTATGACCTACCCTACTGTTGCCGATTATGAAAAAGCAGTGCACGAGTTTCTTTCGCTTGGAGTTGATGTTCAGGTTACCGAAATGGAAATTGCCTTTGGAGGCCAGCTGACTTCACAGGAGATTCTTGCACAGCGTTATGCCGATTATTTTGAAATGTTCCTTCGCAACCGCAAGCAACCGGGCAAAAACGGAATAAGCGGAATTACACTGTGGGGCACCCGCGACGAAGTTTCGTGGATCCGCAATAATTCCGATTCCATGAACAAGGTTCAGCGCCCGCTTCTTTTTGAAAAAGACTACGAGTGCAAGCCTGCGTTCTGGTCTGTTTTGCAGACTGCCCAGAATTACAAAGAGTAAAATTCCCAGAATTACAAAGAGTAAAATGTAAATTGTAAAATTTACATTGTTGATATATAATTATAGAACATATTTTTAAGGAGTATTTTATGAACAATTTTATTTTCTTGGGACCACCTGGAGCCGGTAAAGGTTCACTTGCTGTAAAGGTTGCAGAAGACTACAAAATCCCGCACATTTCTACAGGAGATATTTTCCGTGCAAATATAAAGGCACAGACTCCGCTTGGAGTTAAAGTTAAGGCTATTATTGATTCAGGTTCTCTGGTTAGCGATGAACTTACTTTTGAACTTGTAAAAGACCGCCTTGCTCAGGATGACTGCAAAAACGGATACATTCTTGACGGATTCCCTCGCACAATTCCACAGGCAGAAATGCTTGAAAAGCTTGTTGATGATGTTAAGGTTGTAAACTTTGAAATTAAGGACGAAATTGTAATCCGCCGTCTTTCTACACGCCGTGTATGTAAAGCTTGTGGTGCTAACTTTAATGTTCTTACACTTCCACCAAAAGTAGAAGGTATTTGCGACAAATGTGGCGGCGAACTCTACCAGCGCGATGATGACAAGCAGGAATCTATTTTGCACCGCATGGATGTTTACCGCGAGCAGACAGAACCTCTTATCAACTTCTACAAGAACAAGGGAAAAATTACCGACCTTGATGCTTCTATAGAGACTGACGTTCTTCTTGGTAAATTCAAGGAAATTTTTAAGTAATAGTTGCAACTTATAAATAATTGTCACACGGATTCGAAACGACTAACGTCGTTTCTTTAAATTAAAAAATTTTAAAAATGGAATTGCGTTAGCAATTCCGAATCCGTGTGACATTATTTTTTTAAAAATTTAATATTTAATATCAATATCAAACTTAATTTTCCACTCTTGATTTCGTAAATACTTTTCCAACTTTAATGACGACTGAAACTGAACCTTCGAAAATTTTCCAATCACCGGGGTCAATCCAAAATCAACTTTTATAAAAACACTGTCGTTTAATCTGCAATTACCAAATACATCGTAAAAACGTTCCAGATGACGAAGGTCGGGCAGACGGACTGTTGCAGTGTCGTATTCAAGCGCAATGTCGTAGCCGGCATACAAACCCGCACGAGGAAAATACAGCCTCCAGAATCCGTTTTGAATTTCCATACCATAAAGCAAAAGCTGGGCATAAGCATCTACAGCTTTTCCGTTTGTGTAGAACAACTCTGCATGAACTGTTGTTGGCAAACACAAAATCATATTTCTATAATTTTGAACAGGCATTAAAAATGGTATTTCACCTGTTCCATAAAAACCGGCACTAATCTGATACGGATTCCACTGTCCCCATTCCCATGAAGAAACAAGTTTTGTTCCTGCTGCAATTCCAAGCTTTTTCATTGGCGAAATACCGTACTGATGAATGTTTGAATACTGTAAGCCTGCAGACGACTGCCATCTTCTGTAAGCTTTTGCAAACGAAGGCCAGTCTGTAAGATTTGGGAAAAGCTCGGTTTGAGTAACATCCCAATATGAAGTTGAAGCTGTAAAAGAAAGCGACATATTAAAAGCAAGCCGCCTGAAGGTCATGGCAAGCGGAAGACTGAACAAAATATCGGCAAAAGAAGAAAAGGTGTATTCTCCGGAGTCATTAAACTTAAAAACACCCGCAGCTGTTATATCTGCCGGAGTAGATGTATTCTTAAAATAAAGTGCAAAAGCTGCATCCTTGCTTAATTCAATTCTTTGTGCCTTTAATTCCTGTGTATCTTTCTTTTGAGCATTAAAAAGCTTTTCATAATCAAGCGGAACAAAACCCTTTGCAGCCGAAAGCAAAAGCTCGTTATTTGTAAAAGGGTCTGACTGAGTTTCAAAGGTTACTCCAAGACCAGGTTCAGAAATAACACCTTCTTCAAGAGTAATGTCGCGTACAGGCATAAAGAAAGAAAAGGAGCCCTTTCGCATATATTTCCACGGAGAATATCTGATTAATTCTAAAGTCTGCCCTTCGAGAGCCTCAGGGACCGCAGCTGAAGTTTCAGGGACCATAGCTGCAGTTTCAGGGTCTCCAATAAATTCTGTGCTATAATTAATCTTTGCATCTTCAAGCGGAATATCATTCAACGAAACATATTTCAATTCTGAATAATCAAACTTCTGTGATGAATAATAAAGCTTACAATCGAACATTGCCCCCGAACTCATACCGCCATAATAATCACACGAGCAGACAAATGAACGCAAGGGAATTGAGTTTTCATCAAAGAAAAGCCAGCCGGTGCGGACAAAAGAGGTTTCATTCTGAAGTACAAAATCATAAAGCAGACAAAAGTTTTTATCACGGTCACTTTTTTTCCCGGAAACTTCAACATAATCGGCATAACGCAAATTACGAATCTTCAATCTTTCTGGAAATGTTTCATTACCGCCATAAGAAATTGTATAGAAATCTTCATCGTTATTACCGCTATACGGACTTCCTGCTACAATATCCGAAATCATTATAAACCATTCATTATTGCGGCATAAAAGACAGGCAAAATAATTCTTGCCAAGAGAAACAGGACTATATGGAATTGTATTACTTTCAAAGCTGCGTGAATAAACAAGATTCGGTTGGGAATCTTCAAAGCCTATGAGCTTATTCAATTCTGGCGATTCATAAATTATTATATTTGAATACCCGTTGTCTACATAGTTTCCGGCAACAGCAAAGCGACCATCCTCAAGCCTGACTATTGAACCATCACGCATATCATATTTTTCTGAAAGAAATTTTCTTTCTTTTAAATCATAAATGCGCACAAGGTCATGTTCAAACTTTTCGCGTATTCCACCCTGCACATGCGAAACTGCTAAAAATCTTCCGTCGGGAGAAACCGTAAGATTTGTAATATTATTTGCCAGAAAAAGCAGCTGTTTTATACTCTGAAAATCATAAAAGCCCGAAATATCAACTTCTTCTTTTAACTCATCATACCAGACTAAACCATAGTTTGTACTTACAATAAATTTATAATTTGAATCATAATCATCTTTTAAAAACTGATGCGTAAAAGCTTCTGTTGCCTCTGCGGTAGAATCAGCAATACTTTGCGGGACCGGGATTGCGTCAATAAAATCCTGCCAGACCGTTGAAAGTTCTTCGCCATAAACAAGCTTAAATATGCCTTTTTCAAGCTTAAAAAAATTCAGCTTTCCGCATTCCTGCCAGTACTCTCCAAACTTTTCTATTCCCCACAACTGCTGAATATATGCATAAAAAGCGGCAGCTGCAATATAGTCAATTTTATTTACAGGATGAATATCATAAGCCCCCGAAACCTGAAGCAAGGACGGGAACTTATTTTCAAGCTTTGCCTGCATTAAAAGCTCAAGGTTCCAGTTGTCATATAATATACCCGACAAACTTTTTTCATCTTCGGCGTAAACTGCTCCTTCCAAAAAAGAATAAGGAACATTTAAAAGCCCCACAGGTTGAAACGCATCGCCAAGAAAATATTTTGAAACAAATTCCATTGGTTTTGAACGCACCGACTGACTTACTGCACGACCAACCTCATGTGCAAATAAATCTAAAAGCCCATTAACATACGAAACTGTTTCAAGACGGCCTACTGCATCAAAAATTACAATGCGGTTATAAGGCGAAGCCGTGTATTTTACACTAAGTGTATCTGAATCGGGAGAAACAACTACAATTGTCCTGAAGTCTGCATTGCAATTAAAAGTTTGTTTTGCATTCAGATAAATTGAGTCTGCCTGTTCTGCCAACAATCTTACTGTCTGCTCGTTTTCAAGAGGAAAGAGAAAATCAAAATATTGAGTTGAAGCTACATATACTGTACGGGGAATTGCCATCTCGCCGCAAAAAAGTCTTGCGCAAAAGAGAACAATAGCTAAAAACGCAATTTTATTTTTTACGGCGCGATTAAGCATTTTATTTTGCTGCAAATTCTCCAAGAACACGTTTGAAGATTGCAAGTCCTTCGTCTATTTCTTTGTCACTGATATTCAATGGCGGAAGAAATCTTACTACATCTGAGCCAGCTGTTGTTACACAAAGGCCTTCTTCAAGACAGCGTACTTTTATATCGCCTGGATTGATTGAACTGTCAATTTGAGTTCCAATCATAAGGCCGCGGCCACGAACTTCTTTTACAAAAGGAATGTTCCAACCCGCAATTGTACTTCGGATATATTCACCCTTTTTATTTACCTTATCAAGAAAGTTCAAATCGCTTACTGTTTCGGCAACAACACAACCTGCAGCACAGGCAAGAGGATTTCCTGCAAAGGTTGACTGATGGTCTCCGGCAACAAAAATATCGGCAGCTTTACCGCGGAAAAGACAGGCACCCATTGGAATACCACCAGCAATTCCTTTTGCTAAAGTTACAACCTCTGGTTCAAAACCAAGAAAGTCGCTTGCAAGGAAAGTTCCTGTTCTGCCAATTCCTGTCTGAACTTCATCAGCCATTACTATTGCACCTGCTTCACGGGCGGCTTTTGCAGCAGCCTTTGCCCAGTCTGCGTCTATAAGGTTTACGCCACCTTCGCCCTGAATGCATTCAATAAAAAGTGCAGCGGTTGTATCGTCAAAGGCAGTTTTTATATCGTCGTAGTTGTTTGCTCTGATTGTTTTAAAACCTTCAGGGTATGGAGCAAAGCATTCTGCGTGGAATTTTTCCTGCCCTGTTGCTGTAAGGGTTGCTAAAGTTCTTCCGTGAAAAGAATTTTCGAGCGTAATAATTGTCTTGCGCTTAGAGCCACCATTTAACTGACCGTATTTTCTTGCAAGTTTTATTGCGGCTTCGTTTGCTTCGGCACCTGAGTTTCCAAAATATCCTTTTTCAAAGCCTGTAATTGCTAAAAGTTCGTCTGCAAAAACAAGTCCAATATCGCTGAGGTAATAGTTAGAAATATGGAGCTGCCGTTTGGCCTGATCTGAAATTGCTTTTACAAGAGGTTTATAGTTGTGTCCAAGACAGTTAACGCCAATACCCGAAAGAAAATCGATGTACTTTTTGCCGTTAACATCCCACATTGTTGAGCCTTTTCCTTTTGTGAAAACGACATCAAACGACCCGTAATTGTTTAGAATCTTTTTTTCCATATTTCGCCTCACTTCCTGCGATTATGGCACTTTTTTAGTGGAAATTCAATAATTATATGGTATAATGAAATACTACTATATAAAATGGGAGCAACAGACTAATGGCAGAAGCAGAATTGGATCCGGAAATTGCTGCATTATTAGCAAATACAGAATCATCGGTATCAATGGAAGATATCGACAATATGCCAAGCGCATCGGATTCTTTTAATCCAAATTTATTATCAAAAAATTCTTCAGAGTCGCATACAAATACAGGCGGAGGCGTTCACGAAGTAAACCTTAGCCTTAAGGAATTTGCTCCTCTTGAAAAACTCAAGAATGATACTCCCAGCAATGTTTACGACGACCCAAAATATTATAAAACAGTTCTTACAAACGAAAATCAGTCGGCACAACGTGTTCATCAGGTGCTTTCAAAATATCTTACCTGTCAGGATCCAAAAGACCGTGCAGTTTACCGCCAGCAGATTGTAACCTGTTACTGGGAGCTTTTGCGCGGAATGGCACCAAAAATGGCAGATATAAATCTTCCAATGCCAAAGCGAATGCTCATGCGTTTTGGTGTTCTGCTGCCTTCTCTTTTTAAGCAGGAACAAAAGGATTTCTTCTCGCGCATAATTTTTGAAAACAAACCTCAGGAACCTGTACTTTATGTTGATGAATGGTTCAAGGAAATTGCTTCGGGCCGAATGAACAACTCCATGACCGATGAAAAGAAAACTCCACAGAGAAATCTTTCACCGGAGCAGGCAGCCAGTGCAGAACAGTCACGCCTTATGCAGCTGCAGTCAAAAAATTCGGGAAAACTTCAGAGTTCAGAAAACATTTTGAATATAAAAGAAAATGAACGTTCCATGCTTGAAATTGAAATTAAAAACAGAATGGATTCTCTTTGTCAGCACAGTCCTATTATTGGAATGGAACCACATACACAAGGCCTTTCGGAGTCGCAGCGCAAGCTTTTTTCTGAAATTACAGATTTACTGCACAGACTTTCGCGTAATGATAAAGAGCTTACAAAAGCACTTGCAGAATTTCAGGAAGCAAAAGGTGTTTACGACAGCGTTCAGAATAAAATTCAGGATTCTGGTCCTGTTGTTCAGATTGATACAAGTGCAATTAATATTGAATTTGAAACAATCCGCCAGATGGCAAAAATGACAATTGGTCGCCGCGGTAACCAGTTCCCTATTTTTACACGTGAATTCTATCACTGTACCGAAAACGGAACAGGAACCCGCGAAAACGTAATTGAAGTTATGCGCTGGATTGAATCAATTGATCCTGGTGTATTCTGCCGTGTTCATAAAAACATTCCTAACCGAATTGTTCCTTATGTTTGTCTTGTTCCAACTTATGGCGACAGGGGCTTCTGCTGGGAACCATTTGACCGCTACAACCGTGTAACAAGCCGCGGACGTATTGTAGTTCCAATGTATCCTAAAGATTTGCGCATTGCAGTTCTTACAGCCGTTGCCGATTTACGCTGGCAGGTTGCAAAGGAAAAGGCATCTTATTACTGGATGGAAGAAGGTCTTACAGGTCAGTATTACCAGCATTTTGACCAGGCAAAGCTCAAGGGTGACGTAAAGGAATTCTTTATTGAAGACTACATTCTGTGGATGACAAAGGAAAGTACCGGAGTTCAGCGTCTTGAAAAAGATGTACGCGGTATCTTCTGGCGCAACATGCCGTTCCCAAAAGAGCTCAAGGAAGATTTGCGCAGACGTTCGCTTGTTTATGATGAGCTTTGTAAGAAAGATGCCAACAGAGAGATGTCAGATGGATATTAATGTGGTAAAGCTAAAAAACAGTCCCGATGGACTGTTTTTTTTAACGCTTTGCTATTGAACACCGGCCGCCAGCGGCCTTACACATTACTCACCACTCAATGCTATAACCGGATCCAGTTTTGCAGCACGGCTGGCTGGGTTCAACCCAAAGAAAATTCCTACAAATACACTGAACACAAAGGCTATAAGACAGGCATTGGTATTTATTACGTAGGCCTGCTTTTGGACATACTCCACCGCAAGGCTTATGAGAATACCTACCAGAACTCCTAAAAATCCGCCGATTAAAGTAATGCTTGCAGACTCAACAAGGAACTGCTGGCGAATGGCATTTGGACTTGCGCCAAGTGCTTTTCGTATACCAATTTCCTGTTTGCGTTCTGTTACTGTTACAATCATAATGTTCATAATTCCAATACCACCAACAAGAAGAGAAATGGCAGCAATGGCACTGAGCATTGTCGAAAGAGTTGTTGTAATAGAACTTATCTGATCAATCATTGTCTGCATTGATGAAACGTTTACAGAAGTGTCTGTGCCGCTAAGGCTGGTACAATAATCTTTGATTTTATCTATGAGCCCCTGGGCTTTATCTTCACTGACTGCCTGAACCATTACAGTTGCGGCGTCTGCATTCGGCGAAATCTTTTTATCGTAAAAACCTCGCGGTACATAAGCAGAGCTGTTTTCCATACCGGTTGTCTGTTCTTTTAATACACCAATTACTTCAAAACTAAAAGATACACGACTAACAACAACAAGGATTTTTTTACCAACAGCGTCACCTGCCGGGAAAAAACTTAAAGCTGTATCGTGATTCAAAATGATTTTTTGAGTTCCTTCTTCGTTATCAGTTACATTAAAAAAGCGGCCGCCTTCTTCAAGCTCAAATCCAAGTGCTTCAAGGTAGCCAGTTTCTACAGCCGAACAGTTTACAGAGTTAGAAGTTTCACCGTAAGTAACTGTTGCACTGAGTGAGTTTTTATACCAGATTGTCTTGATGTTTTCTACGTTTTCAAAAAGGTTGTCGCGGAAGGTGTCGTTGAACTTAATGCTTACTGCACTTCGGCCACGCCACATGCCGCCGGAAGAAATGCTGACCATATCAAGACCTGCGGAACCAAAGGTGTCGGCAACCTGCTTGGTAGAGCTTGAACCAATACTTGTAATTACAATTACCGAAGCAACACCTATAATTACACCAAGCAGCGAAAGAAAGGTTCTTGTCTTGTTGCGAACAAAATTATTTAAAGCGTTTACAAAATCTTCCCACATACGCTACTCCTGTATCTGTCCATCCAATATTCGAATACATCGTTTTGTTGACTCACCAATGCGAGGGTCGTGCGTTACAATGATAATTGTCGTGCCCTTTTCGGTGTTAATTTGTCTGAAGAGTTCCATTACCTGTTTACCTGTTGTTGAATCAAGCGCACCAGTCGGCTCATCGGCAAGAAGGATTTTTGGCTGCGTTACCATGGCACGGGCAATTGCAACACGCTGCTTCTGGCCACCACTAAGCTCGTGAGGTCTGTGCTTCATCCGTTCGCCAAGACCTACTGATTCAAGTGCGGCTTCTGCACGTTCTACACGCTCACTGTGATCTACATGTGCATACTTCAAAGGAAGCATAACATTTTCCAGAACGTTCATCGAAGGAATAAGATGATACTGCTGAAAAACAAATCCAACAGTCTGATTTCTTAAAACTGCAAGTTCCTTTTCTGTCATCTTTGCAGTTTCTTCTCCGTTTATTTCTACAAGACCGGAAGTGGGACGATCCAGACAACCAATCATATTCATGCAGGTTGATTTACCAGAGCCTGAAGGTCCCATTATTGAAAGGAATTCTCCCTGCTCAATCTGGAACGAAATGCCCCGCAAAGCATGAACTTCGCTTTCGCCCATGGAATAGGTCTTAACTACATTTTCAAGTTTAACAACAATATCTGCCATAGACCGCCTGCTTAGAATGGCATTCCGCCACCGAATGAAGGCATACCGCCACCGCCGGAAGAGCCACCACTGCTACGACCAGAACCACTTGAACCACCGGAGCTTCCACCACTAGGGAACGAACCACCGCTTGGGAATCCGCCGCTTCCAAAGTCAGGCATACTGCCCTGCTGATTTCTGCTTCTGCTTGCAGCCGAGCCCGATTTTGGAACTTCACCAGACTGTAAAACTACCTCGCCGCCTTTAAGACCGCTCAATACCTTTACGTAGTTTCGTCCGTACTGCTCAACTTCCACATTTATTTTCTGGCCGCCTCGTGCAAGAGTTACATAAGCCTGACCGTCATCATCATAGCCGATTGCATAGCGTTCAACAGTAATTGTTTCTACAGGCTCTTCAATCTGAATTTTTCCTGTGAATGAATAGTTTGGCAAAATCTCTTTTGGATAATCATCAATACGAATCTGAGCTTTTACAACAGAAGCACCACGGTTAGTAAGTTCACCAATTGCAGGCCAGCCTGTTACATAGCCGTTACCCTGAGTTTCAGAAGCAGAAAATTCTAGGATTACAGGAAGTCCAACCTGAAGCTTTGCAACATCAGTTTCCGGAATTTCAACTTCGGCAGTAAGATAATCAAGATTTACAAGAGTACCAATTTTATCTCCGGCTTTTACAGAGTTTCCTTCTACTGCATTAAGCTCAACAATTACACCATCAAACGCAGCAACTACCTTGCGGTCTGCAATCTTTTGAACAAGTGAAACACGCTGAGTTTCCATAAGGCTTATTTCACGTGGAGAGCCGTTCAGTTTTTTTGTTGCCATATCGTAGTCGTGCTTTTCAAGATTATATACTTCTGTAGAATCATCAAGCTGAACAAGAACGTCGCCTTTTTTAACGTAGTCACCTTCTTTTACATATACTTCCATAACAGTTCCCGCTCCAAGTGCATTAAGAGTCTGCTGCTGGGCGGCACTAACTGTTCCCGAAATTTCTATTACATTTTCATAAACCTCGCGGTTTACAGTATAGGTTACTATCTGATTAGAACCCTTATGCAAAAAGAATCTGAGTGATACAAGAACTCCTGCTACAACTACTAAAAGGCATGCGCAGATAATTAAAATCTTAACTCCCTTCTTCATCTTTTTCTTGTTTTTCTTTGCCATATTTCTACTCCACAAACATTGCTTTTACTTCGTCATTATAGACAATCAAATCTATACGGTTTGTAAGCTGTTTTACATAAGCCTGCAGTGTATTGATTTGAGCCGAGGTATAATCCTTTTCGGAAATTAATCCGCGGTTGTAATAATCTTTCATATTCTTTTCAACAGAAGCATACATTTCGTAATTTCTGTTGTTTGTTTCTTCGTTCCATTTAATATCTTCAAGCTTTAAAAGCTTTTCTTTTACAGCATTTTCATAAGCAGAATAGGCAGAATCTACCTTTGCATTTTCCTGCTCAATTGCAATCTGTGTAAGCTCATCCTGAATTTTATTTTTCTTTGCAGTCTGAGGTGTATACGAAAGTCCCAGTGTAAGACTTGGGGAAGATGAGTTTGAAGTTGCAGTGGCACCTGGACCTGTTGTATTTGAAGAACTTCCCGAAGCAATTGGTACATTTACCGAAGCACTAAGACTAAGTCCCTGATAAGCACCACTAACTCCTGCACTAACTGTGTTTGAAGCAGTTCCATTGCTGTTTCTGTAAGAGTAGCCTGTATTTGCAGAAAGGGTTAGCTTGGTAGATGCATCTCGGCTCATCTGATTTACACTCTGGTTCCACAAGTTGCTTTCTACCTGAGTGTAGTTTTCGGCTTTGTACTGAGTAATATCTACAGCCTCTACAACCGGAATGTCGTCCGGAATAAGTGATATTAAATCGGTGTTGTCGTCTATTTCAATTTCATAGCCGCAGTTCATGTAAAAAAGCTTGTAATCATTTATGAGTGTGTGAATTGCAGACTCAAGCTCGCGTTCAGAAGAAAGGACTTTCATTTCGGCTTTGATATATGTTTGAGAAGTTTCAGAATATCCTTCGAGCTTTGTTTTTTCAAAAGAGTTTTGATCATCTATGAGTGCATTCTTTTTTTGTACAATGCTTGAAATGCTTGAAAGCAATTTGCTAAGGCTCTGGTAAAATGACTTTTCTTTTTCGATTGCTTTGGTAGAAAGATTTCGTTCTGCTTCGAGCACTGTTCTGTCTGACTTAAGAAGTGATATTTCGCGGTTGGCAGCTTTATCCGAAATAATGTCTACAGAAATTTTGGCACTGGCTCCGTTGAATGAAGTTTTTCCGTTTTCAACACCAAGCTCACTGCTAACGTCAATTCCAAGATTATTTAAGGCAGGAATTGTTGCATTAACGCCAGGCTTTACACTAACCGAAGTGTCATCGGCAAATTTAATTGTCATGTCGCCGGTAGAAAGCTTGATTGTAAAACCTTTGTCAATCTGTGTGTTTTCGCGGTTCAATTCTGATTTTTTTAATTCAAGTGCAAGGTTCTTTAAGTCTGCATCGTTTTCAAGATACGAAGCAAGCAGCTGTTCGGTCGGAACAAGTGTTGCTTTTGTCGACTGGGCTGTCTGGGCCGCAAAAAGAAGCGTGGCACTAAGAATTGTCATAACAAAAAGAAGTTGTCTCTTCATATAAAAAATCCTTATATACATATTTTCGCAGAATTCAGCAAAAAATCTATATAAGGATTGTTATATAACAGGTTGTTATGATAAGAGTTTTCTTATATGTGTAAGGCCGCTTTTATGCACTCGCTCCTGCTAGACTTCCAATTATATCTGCACCACTTATAAACGTAGCGACAGAACTACCAAGCGATGACAAAATAAAAATCAGCAATATGCGTAAAATTCGGTTTTTGTAAAAGCCCACGAAAGTTACATCGTCCTGTAAAGTTTCCATGTCTTTTACTTTTGGCTTACACACAAAGGCCTGAACTATTGCTGTAACAAAACCGCAGCCAATAAAAGGACAAAGTGATGTAATTGGTGCGCTTATAAAGGCAACAAGAATTGTTATTGGGTGGCCTGCCGCAAGCAAAGTTAAGCCTGCTGCACACGCGCCGTTCCATAAAATCCACGATTTAATCATTTTTGTACCAAGCTGGGTACCACCATAAATAAAGCCTGCAACAATAAGACCAACAATTGCAATTGGAATAATCCAGCCGGCAGCTTTTGCGCCAACACTTTTTGCAGGAACTTCATCAATTGCGGCAATATCAACAGTCTGCCCGCCGGCAATTTTTTCAAGATTTTCTACAACGCCGTCAAGATGGCCTGCTCCCAGAACTGCAACAACATTGTTTCCAGCACTGCCCCAGATTTTATCGGCAAGATAAGCATTCCGCTCATCAATAAGAACTTCTTTTACAACAGGCATAAATTCTGCAAGCTCGTTCATCATTGAATCCATCTCGTTTTTTTCCTTGATGTTTTCAATGTCCTGAGCGCTCATATCTTCGTTAGAAAAAGCACTTGAAAGAAGTGTTGCAAGAAGCTTGCATTTACCCCAGAAGGAATTCTTTGCCCACGCACGTTTTAAGGTAATCTGAATTGCGCGGTCTGCCATAACAGTTGGAATATTAAGTTCGTCAGCAACACGCATAGCCGCAAGCATTTCATCGCCAGGGTTTACGCCGACATTCTGACCCATTCTGCGCTGAAAAGACGCAAGCACCAGGTTTGCAAGCAGCAAAAAGCCTTCGCCACGACGCAAAACCTTTACAATATCAAGCTCACGGTATTTATCTTTATTACGGATTGAATCCGCACGTTTTTCATCAAGTTCTATTGCAACACTGTCTGGCTTAAGTTCGCGAATTGAATTTTCTACTTCTGCAACACTTTCGGCCGAAACATGCGCTGTACCAATTAAAGTAATTGTCCTTCCGTTGAGCGAAAGAACCCTCTGTAACTGACTCATAAACCAAGTCCCCATTCTGCTATTCTATATTCAAAGAACATTGGTGCCTGGAAAGCGGTAACCTTTGCATAGTACTCGCGGGCCGATTCCATAGAACCATTTATTTCATAAAAAAGTCCCATATAGAAAAGCATTTTTCCTTTTTTGTTGTTGTTATCTTCTTTGTTAATTTTATTAACAAGAGTAGTTTCCGCATTTTTGCTGTATGTGTCAACATAAAGACGAACTAAACTGTATTCTGCAGATTCGCGGTCAAGCTTTTTCATAAGAGCCTGTGCTTCTTTTTTTGCAGTATTTTTGTCGCCTTCTTTAAGGTACATTGCAATATTCATAAGCTTATAGGCCCAGCTTTCGCTGTAAGAATATGCCTGGTCAAAAAGAGCACGCGCATACTTGTAGTTGCCATAATGATATTCAAGAATAGCTGTTGATTCATAAGCATAGTAATAATCGGGATTTGTTTTTATAACCATGCGGTAATTCTGCAGAGCCTCTTCAAACTTATTCTGTTCATCGTAAATGCCTGCAAGGTAAGCATACGCCAAAAAATAATCAGGAAGGATTTCGGTAGCCTTTGTCCAGCATTTAATAGATTCGCTGTATTTTCCCTGATAGCGGTAGTAGGTTCCCATATCAAGATAATAGTTATAGTTATCTGGATCATACATAAGGGCGTCTTGTGTAAGCTTTATTGCACGAACATAGTTAAAATCCTCGGCAGCAAGCTTTCCCATAAGAGCAAGAGCTTCGGGATTTTCAGGATCCTTGTCCAGAATTGCCTGAGTTGTTGTTTTTGCAAGCTTAAGGTCATCCATGTAGTAAGTCATTTTTGCATAGCCGTATAGGGCATCTGTGTTTTCGGGCTCAGATTTAAGGGCTTTTGCATAGGCATCGCGTGCAAGCTTCCATTTGTGATTAAGAGCCTGCTCATCGCCTTCCATGATATTTATCTGTGCATTATATGGATCTGTAGCAAGAATTGCTTTTGCAGCGGCTTTATAGGCAGTATTATCGCCCTTTGCCTTTGCACAAAGTGTTTTTATTTCAAGGGCTTCAAGATTTGATGGATCTACAGCAAGCACCTGGTCTGCAACCTTAATAGCCATATCATAATTGCCGTCAGAAACATAAAGTGAAGCAAGAACAAGTTTAAGGTCAAGATCGTCTTTTAATTCTGCAGGAATATCATCAAAAAGTTTAATTGCACCCTTTACATCGCCCTTATCAAGCAATTCCTTAAGTTGCTTTGCAAAAACAATGTTTGGAGGGTCAGGAATTGGTTCTGGTTCCTGAGATTCAACTTGTGGTTCCTGAGGCGCTCGAAGGGCCACCTCTTCAGATTGCACTTCGGTCTGTGGTTCCTGAGGCTCTCGAAGGGCCGCATCAGCTCCATCTCCTTCTGTTGTAGCACAACTCCAGAAGCTAAAAGCAGCAATAAATCCAATCAAAAAAATCAACAATATTTTACTTTTCTTCATCATTTATTCCTTATATATATGGTTGAAAGTCCGTCATTTTTTAGCTAAACTATAAGCATCATGAACATGCGTGTTATAAGAAAAGCCATAGGACTTCTGATTGTCGATATCGTTATTATCATCGGCATTTTTATTCTTCAATTTAGAACAGATTCTTCCATTCTCAAAAAAATCGGAAACCTTCAGATTGCTATGGCAAGGTCAGAAGATGAAAACACTCCTGATGCACTTCAGAACAAACTGGAGATTTCTTATAACGGAATAACCCTCCACACCGGTGACCAGAACAGTATTAAGATAATACAAAAAGATGACCAGATTGCCAAGAACCTTCAATTAATCAGTTACGAAGAAGATGACTTACATTACACCTTCCATTTTACAGATAATGTAAACATTGTTGTTATGCTTGCACAAAATGAATCTGATTCTCCGCTTACAGTTTATGCCGACATTCCAAAAGAAGTTTCCGATTTATATATACCGTATAATTTTGCTTTTAATCAAAACATAATTAAAGAAGAAAACAACAGAATAATTATTGAAGGCAAAAAGCAAAACTGGAGCATATCAGCACCAGAAATTGCAAAAAATTATATTCATTTTACATACGCCGATAACCTTGCACACTACACAGTTTACGATGAAACAAAGAAATTTACATTTGAAAGCCTTACAACTCTTGCAAGTGCCGAAAAACAAGCTTACGATGCAACAGTTTCTACAATTACGGCTAACTTAATTTCAAGCTTCAAATCTTCATTGAACGACAACAGCTTTACAGAACAGGCAGTTGTAGCTTATATTTCGGCAATGGCTCAGAATGGAAACTACAAAACAGCCATTGACGATATTCCACAAGATTACAAAAAGAGCGAAACAAGAACATATCTTTCGGCACCTTTCCTGAACAGTCTTGCAAATATGAATACAAAACTCGATGCAGCTGTAAAAGAATCTAACAACAGTATTAAGGCTGCCGCTGCTTCTGGTCAGTTTGACATATTTACTACAACAAATCTTGCCGCCAGACTTTGCATTTATCCGGATAAAGCAGATATCCTTACTATATTAAGAAATACTTCACTTTCGGATCTTTCTAATACAACAATTGCACAGGTTTCGGGAATAATAAGAACTTATGTAGAACTTAAGAGCTTAAACAATGAATATGCCGCAAGTCTTCAGCCTTCTATTGAAAGATGTATTGAACGATTAACTCAAGCCTGTTCATTCGAAAACGAAATTCTGACTATTTCCGAAAACGATACCTTCCTTTCTGTAGTTCAGGCTGCCGAAGCAGGTATTTCTCTTATGCGCTACGGACTTATTGTAAACAATGATACATATATAAAAGCAGGTCGTGTAATAATCAATTCATACCTTGCCGAAAGTTCTTCATTTGATTTACGCACACTTACAACACTTTATCCTTTGCTTGCATACGACAACACCTTCTACCCGCACATTCAGCTTATACATGGTTCTGCAAAGGATGCTATGTGGGCATGGACCTGTTCTGGTGACATAAAATATGCAAAAGATGATGAGGGTTCACTTGTTCTTACAATCAACTTCCCTCTGGAACATACACATTATGTAATTCTTAAAGGTATTCCAGCCTTTGAACAGATTTTCATTTACGATATGGCATTCCGTACAGACCCACGCTTTGAAACCTACAATTCTTCAGGATACGTTTATAAATCTGATTCACAGACCTTGCTGCTCAAGTCACGCCACAAGTCAGAAAACGAAAATATCCGTATGTCATATACACCGGTTCCAAAGCCGGCACCTGCACCAAAACCAGCTGAGACTGAAAAACCTGCTAAAACTGAATCAGTCGTGGTTCCTGAGGCTCTCGAAGGACCACAAACTACAAGTACAACAGATGCCCTTTCGACAGGCTCAGGGATCGCTGACACAATAACCCAATAAGGAAAAACTATGGCAAAAACATTCGATGACAAAAAGATTATTTACACAATGGAACGCGTAGGCCGTGCTTACGGAACTAAAGTTGTACTTAAAGATATTAGTATTTCATATTTTTACGGTGCCAAAATTGGTGTAATTGGACCAAACGGCTCCGGTAAATCTTCGCTTTTTAAGATTCTTGCAGGAATTGATAAAGATTACACAGGAGAAACTTCACTTGCCCCAGGCTACACAATCGGTTACCTTGAGCAGGAACCTTATCTTGAACCTGGAAAAACAGTAATGGATATTGTAAAAGAAGGAGTAAAACCAATTACCGACCTTCTTGAAGAATTTGATAAAATAAACGAAGCCTTTGGCGACCCCGATGCCGACTTTGACAAGCTGTGTGCACGCCAGGCAGAAGTTCAGGAAAAATTAGATGCCTGCGATGCCTGGAACCTTGATAATAACCTTGAACTTGCAATGGAAGCCTTGCGCTGTCCTCCTCCAGAGCAGGTTGTAGATGTACTTTCTGGTGGAGAACGCCGTCGTGTTGCTTTGTGCCGCCTCTTGCTTCAAAAGCCTGATATTTTACTGCTTGACGAACCTACAAACCATCTTGATGCAGAAACTGTAGCCTGGCTGGAAAAACACCTTCACGACTACCCGGGCACTGTTATTGCAATTACTCACGACCGTTACTTCCTTGACGATGTTGCCGGCTGGATTCTGGAACTTGACCGCGGTGAAGGATATCCTTTCAAAGGAAACTACTCAAGCTGGCTTGAACAGAAGAACCAGCGCCTTGCAATGGAAAGCAAACATGAATCTGAACGCCAGAAAGAAATTCAACGAGAATTGGAATGGATTCATATGGGTGCAAAAGGCCGTCAGGCAAAACACAAAGAGCATATTACACGCTACAACGAACTTATGGCACAGGAAAGCAAAAAGCAGCTTAAAGATGCCCAGATTTCTATTCCGGCAGGCCCTCGTTTGGGTGGTCAGGTAATTGATATTGAAAACCTTACAAAATCATTTGACGACAAGCTTTTATTTGAAAACCTGAATGTTCATATACCGGCTGGTGCCATTATTGGTATTGTAGGACCAAACGGCGCCGGTAAAACAACACTCTTCAAGATGATTGTAGATGCCGCAGGTATGGAAGGCGGAGAAAAGCCGGACAGCGGTACAATTAAAATTGGTTCAACTGTAAAGCTTGTATACGTAGACCAGATGCGTTCTACACTCGACATGAACAAAACTGTATACGAAACCCTTGGCGGCGGCGGGGACCTTGTAAAGCTTGGTGCCGTTGACGAAAAAGGACGTGCACTTGAAGGTGGAGTTCGCGAAGTAAATGCACATGCCTACTGCGGCTGGTTTAACTTTGCAGGACCAGATCAGAACAAAAAAGTAAGCGTGCTTTCTGGTGGAGAACGAAACCGCCTTAATCTTGGACTTATGCTTAAAGAAAGCGGAAACGTACTTTTATTCGACGAACCAACAAACGACCTTGATGTAGAAACTGTACGTGCACTTGAAGAAGCCCTTGAAGATTTTGCAGGTTGTGCACTTGTTGTAAGCCACGACCGCTGGTTCCTAGACCGCATTTGTACCCATATTCTTGCATTTGAAAATAACTCAGAAGTACGTTTCTTTGAAGGAAACTGGTCTGAATATGCCGAATGGAAGATGAAAGAATTTGGCGAAGAAGCCGGTGTACCAAAACGAACCGTTTACCGAAAATTAAGCCGCTAAGACTTATTCAACAGCGCATCAAGCGAATACATTGCACCTAGTGCAGTCTTGCACTCTAAGAAGATTTCTCCAAGTTCCGGGTCAAAGTGTGAACCAAAATCTTTTTTCATAATTTCAAAGGCTGTATCGTAGTCGTAGGCTTCTTTGTAGCAGCGTTTTGTTACAAGGGCATCAAATACATCTGCAAAAGCCATTATTCTGGCTTCAATAGGAATCTCTTCACCTTTTAGACCCGAAGGATAGCCCTGCCCATTCCATTTTTCATGATGATAATGTGCAACATTAATTGCAATTGTTTTGAACTGCTTGTCATCAACCTCACGAAGAACATTAGCAACTATTTCGGCACCTTTTGTAGTGTGCAGTTTCATTTCTTCATATTCTTCGGGAACAAACTTTCCAGGCTTTTGAAGAACAGCATCATGTACGGCAATTTTTCCAAGGTCGTGCATTGGAGCAGCTTTTATAACATTAATGCAGAACGATTCACCAAGATAATCATACTCTTTATGCTTTTTAATCTGTTCTACAAAAATGCGGACTCCTTCACTTGTACGTCGAATATGGTCGCCTGTACTGTTATCGCGGCTTTCGACCATGCTCGCAATGCCTGTAATAATAGAATCCTGTATATGAACAATTTTGTTTGCTTTTTCCTCAACTTCAAGTTCAAGGTAATGGCGGTTTCCTTCAAGATTTTCAAGATATTTTTGATGCGAAGTAACATCGCGCATTTCTACAAGATAGCCAACATTGCGGTTATCGTTTCGAATATAGCGGACTGTGGCCATTGCTGTAATATCGCCGTTCGTTATTTTGAGTTCCTTTTCGTCACCATCAAGCCAATCATCAATCCAGTTCAAAATAACCTGATAGTACTCACAATCTTCTGTCTTTAGATATTCATCAATTATTGCCTGTTTTAGCGGAGGCAGAACCTTTTGTGCAAACTTGTTACAACCTAGAAAGCGTTTTTTCTTATCAAAAGTGATGTAGCCGTATTCAAGACGCTGGGAATATACATTGATAAGATTTTCTGTCATATCGTACATGCCGGCGTGCATAAAAATAACAAGAAGTGCTGCAAGAAGAAGAATATTTATAAACGGATATATTTCAAAATGCAGATTAGTTATAAGAGATACAGTTGTTGTAACGGCAGTCACTAAAAGTATTGCAAGCAGATATCGAACAGTTTTTATTGAAACCTTTTTGCCTTTTTTACGTGTAATAAGAATTACAAGAATACTTGCTATAGTTGTTGCAAGAATAAACAAAGGATATAAGAAATAAAGAATACCAAATTCCTTATCTAAGTAGGCTGCTTCGTAATAATGACCAATTTCAAGATTCTTAAAGAAAAAGTCATAATGATCGCAGATTGCAACAAGCACCATTATTATAAAAGCAACACCAAACACAAACCGCTCAATATAGCGATGAAGTTTTAGAGTACAAATATCGGCAATAACAAAGAAAAGAAAAACAAATGTAAGGGTGTTACCAATAAAATAGATTTGCATTCCGCAGATTGCTTCTGTACGAATTGTAGCAAAAGACTGAAAAGCACAGCCATAGTTTGCAATAAAACAGACAATGAACAAAATCATTCTGTTCTGACTGTTTTTGCCAAGCCGTTTTTCGTAGAACATAATCAATTCTATAAGAGAAACAAAAAATGCTGCAAGATATAATCCAGGAAGCATAATATATAATTATACCACGAAAAATTAAATCTGTAAAAAAAAAGTCACACGGATTCGAAAAATCTAACGATTTTTCCCCTTTTTTTGGGATTTTGCGTAGCAAAATCGAATCCGTGTGACATTAAAGTCATTGAAGGAATATACTGAAAGAATTATTCCTTTACACCACCAATAGTCATACCTACTCTAATCAATTGCGCGAGAGCGCAATTTCCTCTTAGCAGGGGGTAACGGGGGCGGCGATTAGCCCCCGTTGAATTAAGGATTACTCCTTAACTCCTCCAATAGTCATACCAACTACGAAGTACTTCTGTACGAATGGGTAAACAACCAGAATTGGTAAGGTTGCTACTACTGTAATAGAAGAACGGATACTGATTGGTGTAGACATTGCTGTTGCTGCACCAGAAGATGCGGCTACGGCCATTGAGTTAGCATCGGAAGCAGAAGCACTCTGGTTTTGACTTGCCTGCAGGTAAGACATAAGTACATACTGCAAAGAATGCAAATTAGTTTTGTTAGAACAATACAGATACGTATCAAACCAGCTGTTCCATGCACCTACTGCAACGAACAAACAAATCATAGCAATAGAAGGAACAATGAGCGGCATAATAATGCGGATGAAAATCTTAAATTCATTTGCACCATCAATACGTGCCGATTCAACAAAACTGTCTGGAAGTCCGTTGATGTAAGTACGAACAAGAATGAAGTTGAATACATCTACAAGACAAGGAATAATGTAAACTGCAAACTTTCCAATAAGATGAAGATTCTTAATGAGCATGTATCCAGGAATCAAACCGGCATTTACATACATAGAAATTACAAGTATAGATGTAAGTGGTCGGCGGATTACAAACTCTTTACGGCTAAGAGCATAAGCAAGCATAGAAGTACAGAATACGCTCAAAACTGTCTGAAGAACTGTACGTGTTACAGAAATAATACCAGCATGGAAAATCTCATCTGTAGTAAAAAGATTTGCATAGTTTTGCCAGGTAAATTTTCTTGGCCAGAGTTTAATTCCTCCCTTCAAAGCATCAAGACCATCATTAAACGAAATGGCAACTGTGTTCCAGAAAGGATAAACTGTTGCAACTACAACAAACGCAAGAACAAGAAAAATTATTGTATCAAAAATGATATTACTAATTTGTGTCTGTCGTTTAGCAGCATAATATTGATTTGTTTTCTTTTCTTCCATCATATTAAACGCTCCTCGCCAGCTTTCTTAGCTAACCAGTTAGCCAAGAGTAAGAGAATGATATTAACGGCATTCTTAAAGATACCTGCAGCGGTTGCAAGAGAGAAGTTGAACAACTTGAAACCAAATTTCAATACATAAAGATCAATTGTATTTGCGTAGTCAATGATAAGTCCATTCTGTAAGAAGAACGGCATTTCAAAGTTTGCATCAAGAATATGACCGGCAGACATAATCATCATAATAATGATTGTAGGTTTAATTCCTGGTAATGTGATGTGCCAAATCTTTCTAAGACGACCACAACCGTCAATCTGTGCTGCTTCGTACAAACATGGGTCAATAGCGGTCATGGCACCAAGGTATACGATTGTATTCCAACCTACTTCCTTCCATACATAAGTCCAACCAATGATGTGCCAGAAGTATTTTGGAGTTGCAAGCCATTGAATAGGCTGTTTTACAAGATGAAGTCCCAATAATATGTTATTTAAAATTCCGTCAGAAACAGAAAGAACATTCGCAACCAAACCCGTTACAATTACCCAAGAAAGGAAGTGCGGGAGATAAGATACTGTTTGAACAAAGCGTTTTATACCAATAATGCGAACTTCGTTTAAGAATACAGCAAGAACAATTGCAGTAATATAACCAAGAGCAGTACTTATGAGGCTCATACAGACTGTATTTCTTAAAGCAAGAAGAAATTCACTGCTTTTAAAAAGTTCTGCAAACCAATGAAATCCTACCCATTCCTGTTCACCAAAGGACAACTGAGGTTTATATCTTTGGAAACCCATTGTCCAGCCCCAAAGAGGGATATATCTGAACAAGATGATATAAAGAACGAATGGAACAGACATTAAAATAAGCATTTTCTGCTTACCCAAAAGCTTCCACTTGCTCTTTTTGTTAGTTAGTTCTGTGGATGTAACAGCCACAGACTCTTTTGATTTTTTATTTTTCATAAAAAACACCCGTCAAAAAATAGAGTTGTTAGATAAACTCTAACTAATAATGATTTTTTTTTAATTAATAAAGTTAAAAAAGTCCACAGAAAACCTGTGGACTTTTTTGACGGAAGAAGACAATTCCTCCGTCATTGCGTAGACTAATTTGACACTTGCGTGTCAAAAGCTAACTAGTCCTGGAAACCACCGAATACTTCTACACGGTTGTCAAGCTGCTGCTGCATGAACTTGTTGTATGTAGCTGTAAGTGGCTTAAGCAACTTGCAGTATTCATCCCAAGTCTTGTCGAAATCAGCTGGTTTACCCATGATCATCTGTGGGAGATACTTTCTCTGAACTGTTTCGAATCCAGTCATAGCAACTGCTGCTTCTTCTTCGAATCCGCCCTTTTCAGCAGATGGGTTACACTGCCACATTGGGTACCATCCAGCATTCTGTGGTGGGTTAGGATCTACAAATTCAGCATAAGAACTTACACCGTAAGCTTTCCAAAGTTCGATATCAACTGCTTTCTGTGAAAGTTCATATTCCCATGGAAGTTCATCCATAGAACGTGTATATCCAGACTTCAAAGTACCTTCAAGCTTTGGAGCTTCTTCGCGCCAGAGCATAGCGTACTGTTTTTCCTGATAGTTAGGATCCTTCTGCTGATCGCGCATCTTCTGTGTACGATAAGCGGCACCCTTTGTACCAGTCTTAGATCCGTCTGTATCGATGAGGTAATCATCACCTTCGAATCCCCAGTAAAGAATCTTCTGGTTTTCTTCTTCAATCATTGTATCCATGAACTTAAGAATCTTGATAGCTTTTTCTTCAGAACACTTTACAGTGATACCATAACCTCTCTGGAGGTTTGGAAGAGAGCGGTCACGATAGTGAGGTTTAATTGTTTCATCAAATGTAATAGCCAATGGAGCATATGTTCTTTCATCTTTTCCAGCTGTCCAGAGTGTCAATTCTGGTTCGCCCATGAACTGCCATCCCTGAATGAACATACCAAGTACACGACCCTGAGCAATCTTAGCATAGTACTGGTCACGGTTGTCTGTGAATGATTCTGGATCAATCAAACCGCGCTGGAAATATCCGTTAGCAAGCTTGAACCATCTGTAAGCATTAGCATCTGTGAAGTTATCTTCGTAAACATATTTACCATTTACGAGAGTTACGTGTCCGTTACCATCGTTTGGATATCCAGCCAAGAAGTTTGGTGGGTTCCAGAGGTCAAATGCTTCCCAGTCAGCTGTAATGATATTGAAAGGAATTGTTGGCATTCCATCAATTGTTGGATACTTCTTGTAGTATTTTTCGATAAGGTCGAAATACTGATCAATTGTCTTGATTACAGGATATCCGTATTCCTTAAGAACAGCTTTCTGAATCCACCAACCATTCTGGTTGTAATATGTGTCAGATGGAGTTCCATCATATACACCATAGTTTGGAAGAGAATAGATGTGTTCCTTTGTAATCTTACCGTTAGCATCTTTTTCTGAGTCCTGGTCGATCATTTTCTTCCAAGCTGTAGAATAGTGCTTAAGCAAGTTAGGACAATATTTCTCTACGAGAGGCTTAAGGTCGCGAAGACATCCAGCACCCTGGAACTTTTCTGAGTCTACTTCTACTACATCTGGAAGATCACCAGAAGCAATAAGCAAACCAATCTTCTGATCCTTATCACCTACCAAGATATCCCAAGCGAATTCAACACCGAAGTTGTCTTTAATCCACTTGTAAGTCTTGTTGTTCTTAGGTGGCTGTTTTCTCTGCTGAATTGTGAAAATAGAAATCTTAAGTTTTTCTACCTTCTTTTTAGCAGCAAACATAGATGTTGTCAAAGCACATGCGATCAACAACATTGCAACTGTTTTTTTCATAAAAGTCCTCCTTATTGACTTTTTGTTAAAAATTTATTTTTTAATTCTGCTTGAATACAATTCTTGCAAAATTATAAAATCCTAAATACCAGACATTAAAATCATGTCCGCCGGTAACTTCCTGCCATATAAAGTTTACACCATCTTTCATAGTTGGTGCAAGTTTTGAAAGGTACTTTGCAGCACCACTGGCAGAAGAAAAAGCTACAGAATCTTCTTTTCCACATATATTGTAGAAAAAGTTGATTCTGAGCTCCGGATTACTTTCTAAACAGGAAGCAATCCTTGTACTCTGGTAAGATGTCGGGGCAGCCGAAAAGGCACCGAACCAGCTTATCAAATCCAGACATTCACAGATTCCGATATTGATAGTCTGCATACCGCCCATTGAAAGCCCGGCCATAGCACGATACTCTCTGTCGGCAAAGGTTGCATAGTGACTGTCAATGTATGGTATTAAGTCATTCCTTAATTCCTGTCCAAACTTATAGAAAGAATTAAAGTCAGAACCTTCCCTACCATACTCACGGCTTGAACGCCCGTTAGGAGTAACAATTATAAACGATTCGATTTCACCCTTGGCAGTAAGATTATCCATAATCTTTTTGATCATGGAATTATCTCCCGTCATCCCCCACTCGGATTCGTCTCCACCTATTCCGTGCATCAGGTACAAAACTCCATATTGCTTTGTACCATCGTACCCGGCCGGCAGATAAACAAAGGCATCTTTTGTGATTTCACCACCATCACCAAAGTAATCCTTTGTATTATATGTAATTTTTTCGATGTTCCCGCCATTCTCGGTTGTTACCCTGTACTGGACAGGAATTGCATCTACTACGTTCACTTTTTTAACCTTCGTGCACCGTTAAACGATACACTTTTTCCATATAAATATAGTTTAGACGCCTTTTTTATAAAAAATACATCTATACTATCGTATTTTTTACATTATAGTCTCATTTCTAAGAATTTTCTTAGAAATCATAGGGTGTTTCCCTTAGGGATAGATTCCCGTGTCAAGCACGGGAATGACAATAGTGTCATTGTCGGGCTTGACCCGACAATCTATTTCACCGGCTGCGCATCTGTGTTAAATATCATCTTGTCCGGGGTGCCTGTCGAGAAAGGTTTCCATTCAGGCAGCGGAGTGTCATCGCAATCCTTGCCGTTCGGGTTTCCGGTTTTTACAAAGTTGCACAGGTAGTTACACATTTTGCGCGAAACATCGTACTGCATTCCCTTGAAAGGTCGCCAGCATTTTGCCAGTGTCTCGAACCAGAACCAAAGGTCAACAGAATGGAAGGTTCCCGGATTATCCCAGCCAGGAATTGGAACATCAAATACATAATAGAAGGTTTGGGTAACTTTGCCTGTCTGCTCCAGAAGCTCCTGATATTTTTTAACAGAAAGCTCAAGCGGCTGGAATTTTTCACCCTGTGGATTTGAAGGATCCTTTGGCATAAGGAACTCGTCTGTTGTATGACCAAGAATAAGTGGAACAGGAGTAATCTGTCCTTTTTCAAGCAAGGCAAAGAAATCGCCCTTTACAAAAATATCATCACGAACAGGAGTCCAGGTTGCAATTGATTTTGCATGGCCGCCGTATTCATCCCACTTTTTGCGCAGGGTCTGAATATCAATAGCGCGGGCTTCGGCAAGATTTTTTGCACCAATAAAATTGAAGAAATCTACACCGCACTGTTCTGCTTCCTGGAGCGACTTCTGCTTAAAGAAACTGTTGTCCGGCGCATAGAACATACCACTGTGAACTACTGCCCGTTTAAAGATTCCCTGAGTACCAAAAGCTATCTGGTCAAGAACGCTGCCACCACCTGCAGACTGACCTCCAATTGTAATATTATCAGGGTCTCCACCAAAAGCGGCAATATTGTCTTTTACCCACTGCATGGCACATCGCTGGTCAAGTAAACCAAAGTTTGCAGGTTCGCCAGGATTTTCGGCAGTAATTTCCGGGTGACAAAGGAAGCCCAGCATATTAAGACGATAGTTTACAGTTACAACAACAATTCCACGGCGGGCAATACGTTCACCGTCAAATTCCATTTCGGCAGTAAAACCAGTCTGCCAGCCGCCACCGTAAATCCAGAAATATACAGGAAGCTTTTCGTCTGCAGCATTTGCAGGTGTCCATACGTTTACAGTAAGACAGTCTTCGCCCATCGGAATATCTTTATCTACAGACCATTCGCGGCAGTAGATGTCATTAGGGTCATAATAAGGAGTTGGCTGTACAGGAATTGGTGAAAACTTGTAGGCCTTAAGTGTGCCTTCCCATTTAGTTTTTAAAGGAACAGGAGCATGCCAGCGCAGATTGCCTACTGGTTGTTCGGCAAATGGAATGCCCTTAAAAGAAGTGATTCGAGGGTCAGCAGCAGGCAGCCCTTCGATTTTTCCAAATTTTGTTTCTACGATTCTAAGCATTTTTTCTTTCTCCATTTTTCGAGTTAATCGTTTTACTATACCAATAATTATTGTCCCACATATTTATTAAAAATACAATAAAAGGCTCATATTTTTTATATTTTATTCTCATTTTGTAAAAAAGTGTGATATAATTAACTTGTGGAACATGACAACGAATTTCCAATCAGGCTGTATTCTCAAAGTACCTACCTGGAGCAGGCACATCATCATATAGAATACGAAATCTTCTATATAGATAGTGGTTCCGTAAAGTTTGGACTGGAAGAATCTGTTACAACTGCAAAAGCCGGCGATGTTATTTTTATGCATCCGGGAACAAATCATTATGTAAAAAAGATTGAAGGAATTGACTATCATTGTTATTCCATGGTTTTTGACAGTTCTGTTCTGGGAAATCAGGGAGAACCTGTTCGCAATACACTGGACAGCATAAGAGTGTCACGATTTATACAGCTTCCCGATGTAGTTTTGATGAAGCTCCGTGATGCTTATAAATTTTTGAAGGATGAAACTTTTGGTCACGAGCTTTTTATAAAATCAGTTTTGTTTGATATTATTTCGTGCATTCTTCTTACAAATCAGTATGTAGAAATTACCGACAACAGAAGGGCCGAACAGCGCCATACAGTAAATGCAGTAGATGATACTTTAAATTATATCCGCGAACATTACCGCGAAAATATTACGCTTGATGATATTTTAAAAATTACTTCCTACAGTAAAAGCCACTTTATACGACTGTTCAAAAAACACATGGGCATGAATCTTACCGACTATATAAATAAGTATAGAATAGAAAAATCATGCCTCGACCTTATTTATACTTCAAAAAACATCACCGAAATTGCCATGGGAAACGGCTTTAATACAGTTCAATATTTTTCAAAAACATTTAAGTCGTACATGAAGTGCACGCCCAAGCAGTACCAGAGGAATGGTAAAAGTATAATTATTTCGCAGAGTAATTAGGGGCGCCTGCTAGTTAAATTTTATTGATTTTAACTGGGCACTTCCCCCGCCAACCCATGTGAGGTAAAGTGCGTGTGTACCATCCGGGAAGTCTATGTCTATGCTATCAGGCTCCCAGAAATTTGCAGATTCGCATTTGAGCGTGCCAAGCACAGGGCCGTCCCATTTGTTGCGGATTTCAAAACCACCATACATGTAGCCGCGAACAACAAGGGTCAGTTTTTTTACGTTCTGGAAGTCAAAGTATTTAAAACCGATTGTTGTCTTGTCGGTAATGTCTACAATGTAGCCAAGCTCTTCGTCCCCGTCGCGTCCGTCCTGAGTGATTTTTGGCTGGCCTGGGCCAACATAAGGTCCAGGTTTATTCGGGTTAAAAATGTGGCAGGCAATGTAAGCTGCGTATTCACCTTCTGCTTTGAGCGGGCCACCGTTGAGTCCGCAGGAAGTAATTTCTACCTGAGGAATTTTTCCGTCTGGAAGTACTTTGATTTTTTCTGCACACCCCTGACGGCTGTACCAGTTTCCGTTTGTGTGGCGGTGGTAGAACATGTAGTATTCACCGTTGATTTTTTCAAAGCTTCCGTGATTGTTTGCTCCGTAGGCAACAGGCATGTCGGCAGGCTTGTAGGTGTCGATGTGAAGGTCACAGTTGCTGACAATTACGCCGCCATATACAAAGTTGTCGCGCGGAGATTTACTTGTTGCATAACAAAGCTCATGCATAACTTCTGAAGAATATACAAGATAATAAGTGTCGCCAATTTTTCGAATGCTTGGTGCTTCAAAGAATGCGTGACCTTCAAAGCCTTTCCAGTTTTCAATTGATTTAAGCGGGTACGGGCAGCCTGTTGTAACTTCTGCCGGAGACTTAAGGTCTATATACATGTCGCCCGGGATTACAACAACAGGTTCTTCTTCTATTGTAAGCATATCTGGTCCAAGAGTTGTTGCCATACAGCCAATGCGGTCTTTCATGTGGCGTCCGCTAAAGCCAGTATAAAGGTAAGTTTTTTCTCCTTCGCGGATTACACCCGGGTCAAACTGAGGCATATCTCCTTCGCGGTCGCCTAAGCGGGTTCCATCCTTGTAATGAACGTGGCCGTAAAACTCATACTTGCCGGCAGGAGTGTCACAGACAGCTACAGAAACAAAGCCGACTTTGTCGAATACGTAGAACAGGTAGTAGCGTCCGTCCTTGCCCTGTACAACATCAGGAGCATACAAAACCATGCGTCCATCCTGTGCAGGATCCTGATCTTTTCTATATATAACACCTTCATACTTCCAGTCGCTAAGGTCTGTAACCGGGGCAGAATAGCAGATGTAGTCGCCAAGACAGAATACTGCGCCGTTGAATTCATCGTGCGAGCCGTAAACATAAACGCGGTCGCCAAATACATGTGGTTCGCCATCTGGAACGTATTCCCAGGATGGCATATATGGATTATAGACTTGTTTTTTCATAATTATTTCTCCTTGTGTAACCCTTCGACAAGCTCAGGGACCACAATTTAGTTAATCGTTTTACATTAACATTAAATGGGAAATTGAAAAAAATCAATAAAAAATATCAACTTTTTTCCGATTTTTTCGGAATTTACTTCCTCTTTTAACAAAATTTTTTGTTAACTAAGGTAGGGAAAATTTATTTCCCCAAGGAGATACATATGGAAAACAGTGATGTAGATTTGGATGACAAAAGCATTAAAGTGATTTATCCTATGTTTATTGTCAAGCGAAGTTTTGATTTTCTCCAGTTCTCTTATTTGCAATCATTAAAGCCCTCTCTGATAAAAGTGAAATATCAACTTCACAAGGTTTATTAAAACTCTTTATTTCATATACCTGCTTATTTTTTAATAAAGTATAAAGAAGTTCACCTAATTTTCTAGCTATTGTTACTATTGATTTACCTTTTGATTTTCCTCTCTCTCCTGACATATATTTATATTTTTCCCTCAATGCACCTCCTGTGTTAGATCTGACACAACCCCAGGCTGCTTGAACTAGAAGAGATCGTAATAAAGAATTACCTTGTTTTGTAATATGACCAATTCTATTTATTGTACACGAGCGATCAACTTTTGGAACAAATCCTATAAAATTACTTATTTGATGTGCATTTTCAAATCGCGAAACATCTCCAACATAAGCAACATATGAAAGTGCTGTTAATGGACCAACACCAGGAACTGTCATAAGTAGCTGAACATTTTCATCTTTTTTGCATTCTTCATTAATTTTACTAACCAGATATTCAATTTGTTTTTCCAACAATTCAAGTCTATCAGTTAATCTTTCAGCTTCTTCTTTTTCATAATCTTGTAATAAATCAATATTTTTGATTCGATTTGTTGGTATACACATATCTTTGCGTGTAAATTGTGTAAATCCATTATGTTCAAATATGGCATGAAGCCGATTTATTTCTTTTGTTCTTAAGGCTTTAAGTGAACGATATTCGCTTAAAAGTTTTCTTCTTTTCCATTCTTCATCAGTTGGAGGAGTAACTAAAGGAAGTTCGTCTTCTGTATGACTTCGCAGAAGTCTGGCAAGTTTCAAAGAGTCTTCTTTATCTGTTTTTCTTGTACTCATAAAGATAATGGCTAATTTTGCAGGATTAAGTATACATACACGACATCCTACTTTATTTCGAATAGCCCTTTCAATTCGAAATGCCAAGTTACAAGATTCTATTGCAACCACATCAAACTGATTTAATTTTGAACACAACTTGTCTATCCCATCAAAATCAGTCTTACCTCCTGTTCTAGCTATTTTTCCATTTTTATCGATAAGGCACATTTCATAAGTTCTTTTACCCAAATCGATTCCAACTGCGTTTCCTGCCACTTCCATAAGTGTCCTCCTTAGTATAAAATGAGAACTGGAGAACAATCCGAGTGCGTTGAACACCGTTCTCCTATCCGCGGTACCAGAGTAGGGCTCTGGGCCGCTCTTTGTTGTACGATGGCTGGCTTTGACACAAACTAATGCTCGAGATTTTTAATCTCAATAAATCAGCTGCCTTCCACCGGCTCCCCAAGTCCGTCAACTAAGGGTACAACTTTTTCTCGGATTGTTTAATCATAACAACTAATGCAAGTGCGTACGAACAGGAAAAGAATGA
>JAFZWX010000204.1 GCA_017617145.1 Treponema sp.
AGGTGTTCCGCCTATAGCCTTAATAAAATCTTCGATAATCTGAGGATTTTCAGGGTCATCAAACTCAAGAACTTTACCAGGACGAAGAAGAAGACAGCCGTAATAAGCACCAATCTTTTTGCCTTTGAAAGGATTTTTTACTGCAGCCTTTACATTGTCCCAGCCAACAACATCACGCAAGATTTCAAGATAATGAAGAACTTTTGTTTCTCCATGATACTCAATTTCATCCTGCTTAAGATAATTATTCACCTTGAAAGTACAAAGTTCATCTGTCTGAATGTCATGATTAACCTGTTTGATTACGTTATAACACGCAGAACAAAGTGTAACTAAGTCTTTACCAGAATCGCGTGCGTTTGCAAGAGCCCTAACTGAGGATAATTTTGTGGCAAATTCATCCTTACCCATAGGGTATTCCCCGCCGCAGCACTGCCATTCAGGAATTTCTTCAAGTGTGAATCCTAAAACTTCCGCAGATTTACGCGCATAAAGGTCAAGGTCGAGCGCCTTGTTTTTGAGCGTACATCCCGGAAAATAAGAATATGTCATACTTGCTCCCATAATATTTTGTAACAAATTTATGCAAAATTTATCTTATTATATTATACTTTTTTTGGGATTTTGTGAAGATATATTTACTGCGTGTTATGAGTTAATAGTCGTTACGAATGTTAATAATCAAGGGAATTCAAAAAATCAATAATCGTTGGTGAAAGGTTTCTTGCATTATAGTAAACCGAATAATAATCACCGTTTATTATGATTGTCTGACTTAATGGCGAAGCTGTAAGCTGTTTATTATGATAAGCTTCCCAGTCTCCGTAAAAATATTTGTATTCAATTGTGTCGTGTCCCAAAAGAAATAAAACCGGAACATTATCTGGATATGAAGAATTTTGAGTTTTTTCCATGTAATCATAATGATTTATATTCATCTGGCAATAATTCTTTGAATAATATGTACGTTTATAATATTCGCAAATGATATTACGTTCATCATCTGTCCATCCTTGTTGAAAAAGATTTTTGTATATTTCAAAAGTCCAGTCTGCGAAGCCTAAAAGTACTGCTGTTTTATGAAGCATGTAGGATACTTGTGACCATCGTTTTTGTTGACGAAGCCATTCTTTTTTATTCATTTTATTTGCTTTTAAGGAATCAAAAAATTCTTCTGAAACAAGCGGATCCATCGCAATAACAGCTTTTATCTGTTGCGGATATTTACTTGAATACATTTGAACAACGGGGCCGGATTCACAATTTGAATACAAAATAAACTGGTCATTGATATTAAGATTCAATAAAACAGTATGAAGTTCATCTACAAGATTTTCAATTGTCCTTGGAGAGTCTGTATCAGGACTAAAGCCTGTACCCGGAAAATCAATAGCAATTATTCTATAACCTGCTTCTGAAAGATATTTTGCCATATTTTTATATGAAAGGGTTGGCATGAGCATACCTGTCATTACAACAGTACGAGGGCCTTTACCAACTGAATATACAGCAATTTTGTGTTCGCCTTTAGAATCTGAATTTACATAGGTGATATTTTGATTTATGTATTTGTCTATAACAGTTTGTGTATTTTTTGTTTTAATATGACTTGAAATACCAGATAACAAAGTTATTGCAATTATAATTATGAGAAGAATTTTAAAAAGTTTTTTGCCGTCTTTTATTAAAATTGCAGAAAATTTCGGATTTTTTGTAAAAAACAGTTTTATTTTTCCAACAACAAAATGGAGCAGAAAAGCAAGAGGTATGGTCAGCACAAGTACTACCAGAACATAAAGCGGCAGGTTTTTTATATAATATTTTGAAATTGAAGCTTCAGTAATAAAACAATAACCAAAAAGTTGAACAAAAATGCCATGAATTAAGTAAATTTCAAGAGTAATTGTTCCTAAAAAGGCGAGTATTTTGTTGCCAATCCTGATTTTCATTCCAAGCAGCAGGAGTGTAAATACAAAAGAAACAGAACAAATCATTTGTGAAATCAGGATAACAAAGCGATTAATCTGATTTTTGTCTATCAAAGCTATTGAAAAAGATAGAATTGTTACAGATGTAGTTAGAACAAGTGTTAATATGTATATTTTTTTATACTTTTCTATAAGTTTTTCTTTATTTTTTGCAAATATCAAGCCTGCTATAAATGCCGGAACAGAATTATACCACCAGGTGCCATAAATCATAAAATCACAAAAGATTATATATAATAAAACTCCTAGTGAAGTAAATAAAATTGCTGTTTTTTCTGATTTTGCATATTTAAATGAAAAATAGAAAACCAGATATATTATAAGCAGTGTAAAAATATACCATGCATAAGGATTTGTAAGAAAAGGTTCTCCAATAGATAAATAAGAGCTTATAGAAAAATCAGTCTGAAACCAGGAACGTCCCCATAAATAAAGAAAATTTGAAAGGATAAGTGTTAATAAAAGTGTTCCTATATGATGTTTTATGAAATTTTGCAGATAATTTTGTTTTGTTTTATAGCTTAAAAAAAGACCGTAACCCGAAAAAAAGAAAAATATAGCTACAAAAAGATATCCGATATTAACAAACGGATCTAATCCATGAACTATATATTCAGAAGGAATCCATGTTGCTGCAGTTTTTTGGCTCAAATGATGAAAAACAATACAGATTGCAGAAAATCCCTGTAATGCTTTTGTTTGATTTAATGAAAGAAAATCTTCATTCCACTGATTTTTTTTAAAAAATTTTGATTTGAAAAACAATAAAAAAACTAAAACAGGGTAGTATATATATATAATAAAATTCATGGTTTATATCTCTCCTGTTTTAGTTTTTTATAAAAAAAGTCTTATTTAGGAAATGCCATAGCCTCTGGCTTGAAAACTTCGTCAAACTTTTCGGCTGTCAAAAATCCTAGACCTACGCAGGCTTCTTTGAGCGAAATATTTTCATCAAAGGCTTTATGGGCTGTTTTTGCGGCATTTTCGTAGCCGATGTATGGGTTCAAAGCAGTAACGAGCATCAGCGAATTGTAAAGGTTGTGATGCATTTTATCTTTGTTTGCTTTGATTCCTACAGCGCAGTTTTTGTTAAAGCTGAGCATTGCTTCAGCAAGAAGGCGTGCACTCTGTATAAAGTTGTAGGCAATTACCGGCATGAATACGTTTAATTCAAAGTTACCCTGGCTTGCGGCAAAACCAATTGCGGCATCGTTACCCATTACCTGAACTGCAACCATTGTTACGGCTTCGCACTGAGTTGGGTTTACTTTTCCAGGCATAATTGAAGAACCCGGTTCGTTTTCCGGAATGTGGATTTCTCCAAGACCATCGCGTGGACCACTTGCAAGCCAGCGTACGTCGTTTGCAATTTTCATCATGTCTGCGGCAAGAGCTTTGATTGCTCCATGTGCGTAAACCAATTCATCTTTACTTGTGAGTGCGTGGAACTTGTTGCCTGCTGTAACAAACTTTTTGCCTGTAAGTTCACTAACGCATTCTGCAACTTTTTTGTCAAAGCCTTTTGGTGCGTTCAAACCTGTTCCAACTGCAGTACCACCGAGGGCAAGCTGCTTAAGGAACGGAAGTGAAGTCTGAAGCATTTTTTTGTCCTGCTCTAACGAAATTCTCCAGCCGCTGATTTCCTGACCAAACGAAATTGGTACAGCATCCTGAAGGTGAGTACGGCCAGATTTTACAATCTTCATGTTTTCTTTTTCAAGTTTTTTGAAGGTAGCAACAAGTGTGTCTATTGCAGGGAATAATTTATCTTCGATTGCACAAACTGCAGAAATATGAAGTGCAGTAGGGAAGGTGTCGTTTGAAGACTGACTCATGTTAATGTCATCATTAGGGTGACAGAGCTTTTTACCTGCAATCTCATTTGCGCGGTTTGCAATAACTTCGTTTGCATTCATGTTGCTCTGAGTTCCGGAACCTGTCTGCCATACAACAAGTGGGAAGTGGTCGTTTAATTTTCCGGCAATTACTTCGTCACAGGCTTTTTTAATTGCACTGAGCTTTTCTTTAGTCATCTTCTGTGGCTTGAGCGCATTGTTTGCCATAGCGGCAGCCTTTTTAAGATATCCGAATGCCTTTGTAATTTCGCGAGGCATTGTTTCAATATCTACACCAATTTCAAAGTTCTGATGGCTTCTCTGTGTTTGAGCTCCCCAGTATTTATCTGCAGGAACTTTTACTTCGCCCATTGAGTCATGTTCAATTTTAAAATTCATAATAATATCCTTCAAAGTGGTAAACCTAAAAATTGCTTTCGCAATTTTTTTAACGGTTTGCTATTTAACACCGGCCGCCAGCGGCCTTACACATTAGAATTTCAACTGTTTAATAACGTCTTTAAGACACTCTGCACTGTGGCGGAGCGATGCAACTTCGTTGTCCAAAAGTGGAGCAACTACGCGGCCTGTAATTCCCTTGCGACCGATAACTGCAGGAATAGAAAGACAAACATCATCAATTCCATATTCGCCTGTAAGCATTGTAGACACTGTAAGAACAGAATCGGTTGTGTAGTTCAAAGCTTCGCAAAGGTGGCAGGTTGTAATACCAATTGCATAGTTTGTACAGTTTTTAGCAGCAATAATAATTCCGCCTGATTTTCTTATGTAATCTTCAACATCATCCTTATTGAGTTCCGGAGCCTTAATGCCTTCAAGTGCTGCAGCATATTTTTCTACAGGAACCGAACCGATATTTGCAAGTGACCATGGAACAAATGAAGAGTCACCGTGTTCACCAAATACATAACCGTGAACATTTTCCTGTGCTACCTTGTAAGTTTCTGCAATGCGGGCACGGAAGCGGGCTGTATCAAGCATTGTTCCAGTACCAAAAATGTGATCTTCTGGAATGCCGGAAGTTTTAATAAACTGATATGTAAGGATATCAACAGGATTTGCAACGATTACATAAAGTGCGTTTGGAGCAACCTTTGTAATTTCCGGGATGATTGTTTTTGTAATATCAACATTGATCTGTGCAAGGTCAAGACGAGACTGACCAGGTTTGCGTGCTACACCAGAGGTAACAACAACTATATCTGAATCTTTTGCGTCGGCATAATCACCATCATGAATTGAAACAGGTCCTACAAAAGGAGTTCCCTGACGGATATCCATTGCTTCGCCCATTGCTCTGTCTTTAGCAATATCGATCAAAACGATTTCTGAAGCAAGTTGTTTAATTGTTAATGCAAATGCGATTGTTGAACCAACCTGACCTGCACCGATGATAGTGATTTTGTTTGACATTTAATTTCTCCTGAGTTAAAGATTTTCCGGAAAGAGGGAGATTCGAACTCCCGGTAACATTTCTGCTACGCATCCCTTCCAAGGATGTACCTTAAACCGCTCGGACATCTTTCCAAAAAATAGTTTCAGAATATTATATAGGAAATAATCTAAATATTCCACACTTTTTATAAAAAAAGAATGTCGCTATTGACTTTTTTTATATTATTTTATAAAGTATAAACATCTTTGCGGCAGTCATATAACGGCTTATTATCTCAGCCTTCCAAGCTGATGACGAGGGTTCGACTCCCTTCTGCCGCTTTCAAACGCTTCCTGAATGGGAAGCGTTTTTGTTTTAACATAACATTTCGTATGAGCAAGGGAGTCGAACCCGGGTTCTAGCCGCTCGATAAATCTCGCGCCCAATTTGCTAAAAATGCTGTTCGCATTTTTTTAACGCAAATTGTCTTCTGCCGCTGAATAACAGCGCTTCCTGACTCGGGAAGCGTTTTTTATTTAACCACGGGCTCTGAGGGGAGTCGAACCCAACGGGTTCTCACGCGTTGCATAAATGCAACGGCGCAAAATGCTAAAAACCCTGGCGGCTTTTTTTAACGCATTTTGTCTTCTGCCGCTATTCTATAAAGTGGATTGTCTTCTGCCGCTGTTTTATAATGATTTTTTATCTTCTTCTGCGATCTATACCGCTTTCCTTATAGAATAATGATTTGTCTTTATACATTTCGGTATCGGCAATATGTTCAAGTTTGTCTATGGAAGAACCAGGGTTATCTTTGACAGAGGCATAGCCTATAGCAAGAAAAAGGTTAGGATTATAGACACCTTTCCATTTATTTGATTTTTCTTTTATGGCGGCTTTTAATCCTTCGGGATTATCAAGATTTGTTATTATCATAAACTCATCGCCACCGATACGGTAAACTTTTCCTTTGTTTCCTACAGTTTTTGAAAGACAGTTTGCGGCAGCTTTTATAAGTTCATCTCCTGCTGCATGGCCATTTTTATCATTTGCTCTTTTAAGTCCATTGATATCAATTGAAAAAAGAACAAAATCCGGTTCAAGGGTATTATTTCTTAAATTAATTAAATCTTCATCATAAGCACGTCGGTTAAACAGTCTTGTCATTTCATCGGTCATAGAAATTTTTATAAGATTTTCTTCGCGGCGTTTCTCTTCGTCTACGTTATGGATAGTGTAAATTACAAGATTTGGAATTCCGTCTATACCTGAATCAACTGTAATATACTGTGCACGGAACCAGCCTGAATCAACATCAATAAAATCGGCACTTATTAATTTTTTATTTGTGAGGCGCGATCTTACGGTTCTAATATTTGTAAATTCTTTAAAATCATCAAGCTGTTCTGGTAATATTTTTTCATCAATTTTTTGATTCATAAGGGTTTGAGTCTGGTTGTCCAGATCAATTTCATGCTTTGTTTGAGTCGTATCTCGCAAAGACATTTCTGTATTATTCACAAAATCAATAAGGTTTACCTGGTCATAAATTTCGGCCATAGAGTCAAGAATTCCCATTTTTTCTTTCATGGATTTTTTCTGCTCTTTGATTACAATTTTTTGTGAATGAAGGCTTTTAAAATATTCCAGCGTAAGCTTTCCAATAATATAGCCGCAAACAAACATGAGTGTCAGTTCAATTGTATAGCCGCTTACCTTATCAATAAAAAATGCCATAGGAGTAGCATAATCGGATCTTACAGCAGCAAAATATGTAGAGTTATACCATACTGATATAATAAGTAAAATATAATTCAAAGCAGAAGCATAAAAATACAGATATTTTTCGCAGAAAAGCAGGCTTAAAAGTGGAATACCAAACCACAATATATAAACACCTACATTATGACAGGACATATATAAAATAAGTAAATCTAAAATTGTAAGGGCAAATAAAAATGTAAAAGATTTGCCTGGAAATTTTTTACACAAAAAACGATGAATTGTTGCCAGAATAGCAAGCATTATAGAAATGAATATACAGGTAGTATATTTAATCTCTAAAAAAAGACCGAGTTTTCTTGCCAAGGCAATAGCAGGTCCGGATAAAATAAAAAACCATAAAACTCTGTTCATGTATTTATTTACTTTAATGCGGTTAGCCCTTAAAAACTCTTCATATTCTGCAGAAATTTTTCCCTGCATATTGTGCTCCATGTGCAAATATCAATATACATTCTAACACACAATTGATTATTTAACCACCGGAACATTTAAAATATCAGTTGTAACGCGGGGACTTAAAAATTTACGCGACATCTGCCACCCGTCTTTTGTCCAGGATTTTGCAAGGGTTATGGAGCGGCGTCCGCAGGAAGTGGTAATCTGGTCTATGGCTTTCATAAGGTTTACCTTTTTTATGTCTTCCATAGGATCTACCCACAGACAGCTTTGATATTGTGCAGGTAGAATCCGTAAAAGATTTACCATTATCACCTTGTAGCCGTAACCCGGGCGGTATATGTGGGGCAGTGTGAGTCTTGCGGCATTTACAATATCGGGGGTGTAGGAGGTGAGTCTGGGAAGCTCTACTGCTGCGGCGTTGGAATATATTTCGTCTGTTTTATCTGAATAATAGTTGCAGGTAGAGATGCAAATCTGCACCATCTGACATTCGCAGTTCTGTTTGCGAAGCTTTTCTACTGCAAGCTCGGTATATTCCACAAGTGCGCATTCCAGTGTTGCCATATCATAAACCTTTATTGAAAACTGACGGCTAGCTGTAATTATATCTTTTTTTCTTTTTGGAATTTTTTCCATGCAGCGTACCCCGTTCAGTTCCTGTACTGTTTCAAAACCAACTGATGTAAGAAGTTTTTTTGCTTGTCCTGGCAGCATATTTTTGAGCATAAGGGCATTTTTTATGCCATGCTGTGCAAGTTTTCTGGCACGGGCAGGCCCTATTCCCCAGATAGTTCCGCAGTCAGTCTGTTCCAGAAGTGCGTCAATTTCGGCTTCATTATAAACAAAAACACCTCCATGTTCCTTTGCTTTTTTGTTGTACAGTTTGGCCAGCGTTTTTGTAGGGGCGGCCCCCACGCAGATTGGAATGCCTACTTCTTTTGCAATGCGCCTTTTTAGTTCAAAACCTATTTCTTCATAGTCCTTTATGCTCCAGTTGCATTTGTCAAAAAATAAAAAGCATTCATCTATTGAGTATTCTTCTACGTCAGGGGCATATTCAAGATAAATTGAGGTTATGCGGCGGCTGATATCGGCATAAAGAGTATAATTACTTGAAAAAACAGTAATTCCACGGTCTTCGCAGATATGACGAACCTTAAAGAACGGGTCACCGCGCTTAATTCCGCAGTTTTTTGCTTCCTTGTTCAGGGCAATTATTATTCCGTCGTTGTTCGAAAGCACTGCAACAGGTTTTCCGCGTAAATCAGGCCGGTAAATCTGTTCGCACGAAGCATAAAAGGAGTTTCCGTCTGCGTGTAAAATCATGATTCTTTTACCGTATGAATTACATGGGTGATAGCTCCTGTTATTACAGTTTCACCCTTGATGTTAAAGACCCTGCCAAGAACAAAGTGGCCGTCCGACTCATAAACTACAAGACTGTTAGGATTTATCTCTTTTGCACGATCAATAACAAGCAGATCTCCGTTATAAATGCCCATCTGGGTGTAGCGGGAGCTTTCTATGCGCATAAAAACGGTTGCTGCCGGATGCTTTATCATGTAAGAGTTCAAATCTATTGTTTTTTGTTCATAGCCCTGAGCCGGACTTGGGAAACCACTTATCATTATAATTATATTAGCGCGTGATTAGTCATTTGTCAATAAAAATACTCAAATGAGTATTTATTTATTTTAAAAATCGTTGTATAATAAGATTGTCGGGTCACCCTTCGACAGGCTCAGGGACCACAGGTATAATAAAACTATGGATGCAGAAAGCTTTTGGAAAAAGGTAAAACTCATACTCAGCGATAAAGGCAAAAATCAGGAATGGCTTTGTGAAAATACAGGCATTATTCTTTCTACGCTTCGCAATAAAATTCACCTGGGCCGCATGCCAACCCTTGATGAAACATTAAAAATCCTTAAGCTTTTTGGACTTTCAATTGATGAATTTATGGCTTATCCGGAACTTGTGCAGGGTGATGTTCTTAATCTTCCTGTTTATGAGCAGGCTTTTTCTGCAGGTAAAGGTCAGTTTGTCCCGGACTCTGCCGAAGTGCTTGAATATGTTGCAGTTCCCCGTGATTTACGCCAGTATGCTTCAAATCTGAGGGCTTCATACGTTCGTGGAGATTCTATGGAGCCAACGCTGTTTGATGGCGACAGAATTATTTTTGATGAATCAGGATATGATGGTCAGGACGGAATTTATGCAATACTTTATAACGGAGCTGGTTTTGTAAAAAGACTTCAGCGCGGTAACGGAGTACTTAGAATTATTTCCGATAACAAGCTTTATGCACCAATGGAAGAACCAGGGCAGAGTGAAAACTTTCTGATAATTGGAAAAGTGCGCTATGTTGTGCATAAAATTCAAGGATAATATAAAAAATCAGAAATCTATAAACTTTAATAATACTTAAGAAATTTAATAATATTTAAAAAATCTATTGAAATTATCTAATATTTCATTTAATATGGGATTGTCGGGTCAAGCCCGACAATGACAATGTCGTGAGGTGATTTATATGAATGAGGAGATTAAGGCTGTTGCAGATCGTCTTAAAGGTTTGCGCGAAATTATGGATGTTACAGTTGAAGAAGCAGCTGGCGTTTGTGGTATTTCCATTGAACAGTATGAAAAATATGAAACAGGAACTGTTGATATTCCTGTTGGAATTTTACAGTCTATGTCAAAAAAATATGGAATTGACCTTGGCACTTTGATTTCTGGAAAAGAACCTCATATGCATTCTTATTGTCTTACAAAAAAAGATAAGGGACTTTCTGTAGACCGACGAAGTGATTATAAATATCATGCTCTGGCAGCAGGATTTCAAAACAGAAAGGCAGATCCTTTTATTGTTTCAATTACACCAGAAGAAACACGCAATATTCATTTTAATTCCCATCCGGGCCATGAGTTTGAATATATGATTGAAGGCTCCATGAAGCTTGTAGTTGACGGTAAAGAAATGATTTTGGAAGAAGGTGATTCTGTATACTTTGATGCAACAAAGCCTCATGGTATGCAGGCATTGAATGATGCTAAGGCTAAGTTCCTGGCAATAATTATATAAAATGATACGTAATTGCGAGCCGAAGGCGAAGCAATCCATAAATAATAGATTGCCACGTCGCTACGCTCCTCGCAATGACGGAAGGAATAAATATGTTAGAAGACTTTCTAGAACAAACCGAATTTAAAGATTACAACGATTTTTTCGCAAATTATAAAATAAAAATACCAGAAAACTTCAACTTTGGTTACGATGTAGTTGATGTTCTGGCCAAGCGTACTCCAGATGCAACTGCTTTTATATGGTGTAATGATAACAATGAAGAGCTCCGTATGACTTTTGGAGAGCTTAAAGATCGCACAGACCGCGCAGCAGCATATTTCCGCAGTATTGGTATAGAACGCGGAGATTTTGTAATGCTCATCTTACAGCGCCGCTATGAATTCTGGATTTCTATTGTTGCTCTTCATAAAATTGGTGCTGCTGTAATTCCTGCAACCCATATGCTTACCAAAGAAGATATCGTTTTCCGCTGTAATGCAGCTTACATAAAGGCAGTTGTTGCTGTAGATCATCGTGAGTTGTTTAATTACATTGAAGAGGCTCAAAAGGAATGTCCATCGCTTAAAACTCTTGTTGCTGTTCCTCCTTTTGGAATTGATCAGGGAATGAGTGATGAGTTTAAGAAAAATCACCCGATATGGCTTGATTTTACAGAAGGCTGTAAAAATGTTAGCGAAGACGAACTCAAGCAATTTCACGCACTTAAACGCGAAGATATAAGTAAAAATGACGATATTTTCCTTGCATATTTTACTTCAGGAACTACAAGTCATCCAAAGCTTGTTTCTCATAACTTCCTTTATCCTCTTGGACACATTGTTACCGCAAGCTACTGGCAGCAGGTTCAAAAGGGAGGACTTCATCTTACAGTTGCAGATACCGGCTGGGGAAAAGCAGTGTGGGGTAAGCTTTATGGTCAATGGATTGCTGAATGTGCGGTATTCATTTACGACTATCACGACAAGTTCAAGCCTGTTGACCTTATCAAACAGATTGAAAAACATCATATTACATCATTCTGTGCGCCTCCTACAATCTATCGTTTCTTAATTCAGGAAGATTTGACCCAATATAATTTCTCAAGTTGTCTACATTGGTCTACAGCAGGTGAACCGCTTAGTGAAGAAGTATTCAAAAAGTGGAAAGATATTACCGGTAAAGAAATTCACGAAGGCTTTGGACAGACAGAAACAACTTTGTCTTTGTTGAACTTTGGAAATGAACCAATAAAACCTGGAAGTCTTGGAAAACCTGCTCCTTACTATAATGTTACTTTGATTGATGAAGAAGGAAATGAAGTAGAAGATGGTGAAGTAGGCGAAATTGTAGTAGATATGAGCAACGGTAATTTCCCTGGTCTTTTTATGGAATATTTTGGCGATGAAGCTAAAACAAAAGCCGTGATGCATGATGGCTGGTATCACACAAGCGACAATGCCTGGCGTGACGAAGACGGCTATTTCTGGTTTACAGGTCGCAATGACGATGTAATCAAATGCTCGGGTTATAGAATTGGAACTTTTGAAGTAGAATCTGTCCTTATGCAGCATCCTGCCGTTGTAGAATGTGCTGTAACAGCAGCTCCTGATCCAGTTAGAGGCCAGGTAGTAAAAGCCACAATAGTCCTTGCTAAAGGCTACGAACCGAGCGATGAACTTGTAAAAGATATCCAGAATTTCGTAAAGAAAACAACCGCCCCATATAAATACCCAAGAATTGTTGACTTCAAAGAAAGTCTTCCAAAAACAATTTCCGGCAAAATAATGAGGAAAGATATAAAATAACATGAAAACATATAAAAAAATCCTGACTGCTCCCGTGAAAATCACCAGCCGCCAACAAAAGGAAGTTGTCGTTCGTTAATTTTCACTCCGCATTCAGGATTTTTTTTATAAATCCAATTTTATTTTATACTTTAAACAGTCCAACTTGATTTTCAATAACTTCTACGCTCTGTGTATTGCTTGTAGCAGAATCTTTTACATCATGCACAGATTCTTTTAGATGCATAGTTGCAATAGAACCGTCTTGTACAGCTTTTAATGTCGATTCAGACGCACTTACTACAGTTCTCATGAATTCGCGAACCTTAGTTGCATCATCAGTTTGTGTTGCAGCAAGTTCATTTACAGCATGAACTGCATCAACAACTGTAATTGTTGCCTGCTGAGTTTCTGCAGCTCCTACTTTTTGTTCTTCCATAGCAGCAGAAATTTCTCCAACAAAGTTTGCAGTTTCTTCTACCTTTTGTGTAATTTCATTGAAAGATTGTCCTGCAGAATTAATTGTTTCTACACCATTATCAATAGTAATAATCATTTCTTCTATATGCTGCTGGATATTTCGTGCACTCTTAGCAGAAGATTCAGCCAGATTACGAACTTCTTCGGCAACAACAGCAAAACCGGCACCAAACTGACCTGCATGAGCTGCTTCAATAGCGGCATTCATTGAAAGAAGATTTGTCTGGCTTGCAAGATTTTTGATGATATTAACAAATTCCTGAACTTCGGCAGAGCTTTTTTGAATTGCCTGCATAGTAGCAATGGCATTTTCAATAGAAGCACGACCTTCCTGGCTCTTCATTGTAAGAATTTCTGCAGATTCACGTGCTTTTTCGGCAGTTTCGGCAACAGAACCGATATTTGCAGTCATTTGAGTTACAGAAGAAGAAATAGTAGCAACAGAATCTGCCTGTTCTACAAGATGCTCTTTAATAGTCTTAACACTTTTTGCAAGGCGGGAAATATTTTTATCTGCTTCCAGAACCAGTTTATTCTGTTCGCTGGAATTACTGTTAATCATTTCAAGACTGTGTGAAAAATCATCAATTGCGGTAGAAGCATTGAAAACAGAAGCATTAATGATTTTTGAAGTATAAGAAACATTTTCAGTACTATCAAAAAGTCCTTTAATCATGCCCGAAAGCTTTTCTATCATTCCATTGATTGAGGTTGTAAGAACACCAAAATCATCAAGAATTGTAATATCAATACGATGCTTCAAATCTCCTTCTTCAGAAATTTCTTCCATTACATTTGAAGCATGTTTCATTCGACCTGTAAGACCGAATATAATTACCAGGAACGGATATCCTGCAAGAATTATTGAAAGCACAAAACAAAGAACGCCTTTTTTCATCCATACAGTTTCATCTGGAACTGCAAAAGAACCATATAATGTACAAAGCATATTAATGGCAACAAATACAAGCGTTACAAAGAAAGTCATTGTTAATATGCTCGTAAGAGTCATTGAACGATATTTTTTTAAGTTAGAAACTGACTGAATTTTCAGATACTGACGTGGTTTTGCAAGAAGAGCATCCAGACCATTTACTGTAGACATACATGAAATGCCGCCAAAAGCAACTGCCTGAGCAACAATAAGAATAGCACGGACAAGAATATAATCTGCACGACCTGTACGAATACCATCCCACACAATATAAACCTGACCAACAAAAAATCCTATAAAATTGGCACTTATTGTAAGAATGTTTAGTTTTCTATAAGTATCAAGACATTTTTTTGTTTCATCTTCAGTTGGAGAATAGCCTTCTTCCTTTATTTTTTTTAGAGTTTTATCAAATGGACGGCAATAAAACCAGGCAATGATTAATGCAATAAGGAGAAGAAAAACAGTAACAATCATATTGATTGCAAAGCCGCCGATAAACATCTCTTCCGGAGAATTATAAATAAAGTCAAGTGCAAAAAAGCGAAGGAATAAAACACTTACTACTGTAACTACACTTAATAAAATAGCATATGATAAAAATACTGTCATAATATTAAATTATACACGACAAAATGTGAGTTGTCATTAAAAAAAGAAGGGAATAGGTTATAGTAAATAGTAAATAGAAAATAGTTAATAGTAAATAGTGAGGGGGAAGGCCTTCCCCCTGGGTTCAGCTACAGTGGTTTCGACAGGCTCAACCACCGCATCTTCACCACACCCCTTTCGCCTAAGGGCGCTGCGCCCCTTAAAAACCCCGCTCTCTATTTACAAATAACTATTTACTATTCCCTATTTACTATATCCTATTCCCTGAAAATGAATCTATATTATTGTAAAAAACACATTTTTTCACTATTATAATAAAACAGTATAATTTAAAGGAAAAAAGAATGAACAGAAGACTTATCACAGCTGCTTTACCATATGTTAATAATATTCCACATTTAGGAAATATAATTCAATCACTTTCGGGGGATGTTTTTGCACGATTCTGCCGTAGCCGCGGGTATGAAACTCTTTATGTTTGTGGTGTAGATGAATACGGAACTGCTACAGAAACTAAGGCTCTGGAAGAAAAAAAGGATCCTCGTTCACTTTGTAATCATTATTATCAGGAACATACAAAGATTTATAAATGGTTCAATATCAATTTTGATAAATTCGGCCGTACTTCAAATCCTCAGTGTACAGAAATTACCCAGAGCTTATTTAATGACCTTGACGCCGCAGGGCTTATTAAAGAGCATGTAAACAAACAGCTTTACTGTCCTCATTGTAATATGTTCCTTGCAGACCGCTATGTAGACGGAACTTGTCCAAAATGTGGATATGAGAAGGCACGCGGTGATCAGTGTGATAAATGTGGTTCTCTTCTTGACCCGATTGAACTTAAAGATCCTCACTGTCATACCTGTGGTTCAACTCCAGAAGTTCGTGAAACAAAACATCTTTATATTGACCTGCCATCGCTAAGCGGTAAGCTAAACGAATGGATGGAAAAGGCTAGTGTAGACGGCAAGTGGTCAGACAATGCCATTAATATGACAAAAGCCTGGATACGCGACGGACTTCAGGAACGTGCAATTACACGTGACCTTAAATGGGGTATTCCTGTTCCAAAAGAAGGCTACGAAAATAAAGTATTCTACGTTTGGTTCAACGCACCAATCGGTTACCTTTCAATTACAAAACAGCTTGCAGATGAACTTGAAAAATCAGGAAGACAGAGCTTTGACTGGAAGAGCTGGTGGCTTCCTGGTGAAAGTGATGAAGCAAAAGACAAGCCTCCTGTAGACTTGTTCCAGTTTATTGGTAAAGACAATATTCCGTTCCACACTGTAGTTTTCCCTTGTACTTTGTTAGGCTCTCCTCACAATTGGACAAAGCTTCACCATATGTCTTCTACAGAATTCTTAAATTACGAAGACGGAAAGTTCTCTAAGAGTTTGGGCATTGGTGTATTCGGTTCAGACGCAATAGAAACAGGAATCCCTGCCGACGCCTGGCGCTTCTACATTTTCTATAACCGCCCTGAAAAACAGGACTACCAGTTTACCTGGAAAGACTTTATGGAAAAGCTCAACGGTGAACTTATCGGGAACCTTGGAAACCTTGTAAACCGAACACTTTTGTTTGTAAATAAATACTACGAAGGAAAAATCCCTGACGCTCCTGTAGACGAAGAACTCTGGGCACAGGTACGCGACCTTGAAAAGAAGGCTACAGACTATCTTGAATGGGCAGAGCTTAAAGATGCTTTCCACACAATGTTTGAAATTTCAGATATCTGTAATAAAAAGTTTCAGGCAACAGAACCTTGGAAAGCACGCACAGAAAACCCTGCAGTAGCCGAATGTCTTATTCATAACCTTTGCTATGTAATCAAAGACCTTATGATTATGATGAACCCTTACATGCCTGAATATACTCAAAAAATCATGAACTACTTTGGAAAGTCAATTGAAGAAAAGAAGGTTGGAATGGAAACTAAGCCAGGCCTCAACTGGAATGATCTTGGAGTTACAGAAGGCCTTTCTACAGTTGGACCAACCGAAGTATTCTTTAAGCCTCTTGACCAGAAGACTATGCTTGCATTCCGAGAAAAGTTCAGTGGTAAGCAGCAGAAAGAAGCTGCAAAAGAAGCTAAGAAACAGGAAAAGAAAGCACATGCAGAGCCGGAAGCACTTCCTTTGGAAAAACAAGCCGATTTCTTCAACGCAAATATAGAGCTTACAGTTGCAAAGATTGTTGACATAAAACCAAACCCTGAAGGAGAAAAACTTTACATAGAAACTCTTGATGACGGAAGCGGTACTCCTCGTACAATTCAGTCGGGCTTAAGAATGTACCTCAAAGAAGAAGAACTCTTGAACAAGCATGTAATCATTGCTGCAAACCTTGCACCTAGAACAATGCGTGGAATTGAAAGCCGTGGTATGCTGCTGGCCGGAGACTACAAGGACGAAAACGGAAAGGATTGTGTAGAAGTTCTTGACGCAGGATGGGCAGAGCCTGGAACAAAGGTAGTACTTGAAGGAGCAGATCCAGCTGCTGTAAAAAAAGAGCAGATCAACATTGACGAATTCTTCAGCGTACAAATCAAAGCTGTAAACGGAAAGGTTCAGATTGCAGGAAAGAATTTACTTGCAAATGGCAAAGAAGTTGTTACAATTAAAGCATTAAATAGCGATATAGGTTAATGAGTAGAGAAATATTAAATGCAATTAATGTAAGTCTCGACGGATACAGTGTTTTAATATCACTGATAATTGTAGTTTCTCTGCTTTCATTAAAAAAAATTGACTCATCTGCCAGATGGTTTGCATTAACAAATATAGCAGCAATTTTTTACGGAGTTTCAGACCTTATAATGTGGGTAAGCGAAGGTACTGAAGTTTCCTGGAAGCTAATTGTTCTGCCTGTTTCGACGTTTATTTTTTATGCATCTGGAATTCTTTTGTTTCTTTTTTATTTAAGATATGTAATTGAATATTACTATCAATTTGAAAAGATAAGTAAAAAATGGTGGTATTTTTGTGTTTCAATGGTAACACTATATCTTATTTTTACATGTATTTCTCCGTTTACAGGCTTCCTTTATATAATTGACGAAAACAATGTATATCATCGTGGAAATGTCTTTATTGCCTCTGTTGCAATAGAACTTATTTTATATCTGGAAGCTCTTTTTCTTGTTATAAAATTTCATCGTAGAATTTCAAATGCAGAAAACATTGGCTTTGCTTCGTTTATTTTCTGTCCATTTATCTGTCAGATAATTCAGATTGCAAATTATGGAATTGCCCTTAATAGTCTAGGTCTCACAATTTCATTTTTTATAATTTATATAAATATGCATCACAGGTTACGGACAAGAATTAAAAAAACAGAAGAGGAATTGACAGTAATTGACAACAAACTTTCTGCCGTATTCAGTAATACAATTTTTAATCTTGCAAATCTAATTGAATTTAATGAAACAGGAACTCAACATACAAAACGAATTACTGTCTATGCAAAAAAACTGGCAAAAATCTGCAAAAAAGACGGACTTTATGATGATATTATTAATGACCAGTTTATTAAAGATATAGAAAAAACTTCTTCTTTACATGATCTTGGCCATATGTCAATACCTAGACCTATATTAAATAAGCCTTCAAAAGTGACTCCGGAAGAATTTGAAAGAATTAAAACTCATCCGGAAATTGGAAGCGATATGGTAAATCAAATTTTGTCTGTTGGTTATGACAGAGAATTTGTAAAAATGGCTTCGGATATTTGTAAATATCATCATGAACGATGGGATGGAAATGGATATCCACAACGGGTGCGTGGAAAAGCAATTCCATTATGTGCAAGAATTGTAACAATTGTTGATTGTTTTGACGCACTTACTTCGCCACGCTGTTATAAAAAAATAGTTTCATTTGACGAAGCCTTTAGAATAATTGATAACGAAAGCGGTAAACAATTTGATCCTGAACTTGTTTTAGAATTACTCAAAAATAAAAGTAAGTTTATCGAGATTGCAAATACGTATTCCGACAGTTCGATTGAGGAATAATAATGTTCAAAGTTACAGTAAAAAAAATTGACTCTATGACACATACTAATGACGGAAGTTTTTTACAAACTCCTTTCTGGTGTGAATTTAAAGCAAGACATGGCTGGACATACCAACGATTTTCGCTGCAGATTGAATACGAAGATGTTCAGAATGAATATGAGGTTTCGGTATTAAACCGTAATTTTGCAGGTGGAAAATTTTCAATTGCTTATATACCTTTATTTCCTGCATTACCGTTTGATACAGCAGAAGTTAGTGCAAATGATCAGACTATTGAGTTTGGAGCTTTTTTGCATGATATAGCTCTTGCATTAAAACCAGAGCTTCCTTTAAACACAATTGCAATTCGTTTTGATCCTGATGTAAGTTTTGAAGATTTAATGGAATGTTATGCTTACAACAAAGGACTTAAAATTGTAAGCTTTGCCGATAAGCTTGGTTTACGAAAAAACAGGGTAGATATTCAGCCGCCAGATACAACACTTGTTGATTTGACAGGAACAGAAGATGAAATTATGGAACGCATGCATTCAAAATGGCGATATAATATTCGTTTGAGTGCAAAAAAGGGTGTTGAAATAAAAAGATATACTGGAAAAAGTCTTAACTTGTCAGAAAAAATAGACAAATTTTATGAATTAACAAAAGAAACAAATGCACGCGATGGAAATTCAAGTCATGCAAAGGATTATTATTTAGATTTAATAAAGTCTTCGGCAGACGAAATTGATGCTGGAAAAGATGTACCATTAGTTTCACTTTATATTGCAGAACACGAAGGGGATGAAATTGCAGCAATAATGACACTTTTTAGTCATGACGAAGCAATTTATTTATACGGTGCAAGCAGTAATCAAAAACGAAACCTTATGCCTAATCATCTTTTACAGTGGACAGCAATGAAAGATGCAAAAGCTTACGGTTCAAAATATTACGATATGTACGGAATGCCGCCCGAAGGCGAAGATGAAAATCATCCTATGCATGGTCTTTATATGTTCAAGGCAAACTTTGGCGGACGTATAATTCACCGTATTGGCAGCTGGGATATGCCGTTGAAGCCATTTACATATAAGCTGTACAGTTTTGTTGAAGGTGCAAGGGCGTTCTGGTTTAAGAAAGTTGTAAAGAAATTACATGGAAGATAAAAAAAATGTGTCATTCCCGTGCTTGACACGGGAATCTCATATTAGATTGTCGTGTCAAGCACGACAATGACATGTTTTTTCAATCACTTCACAAAAGCCTTTTTCCCGTTCCTGTTTGGCAACTTTATTTTCTATTTGCGAAATAAACAGAACGTCTTCTTTTTGCGAAAGCTTTTCCAGTTCCTGAGGGGCTTGCAGCGGGATTTTTTTATTTACAACAGGTATTAATTTTACATCATTCAAACTGTCTGTAACAGCTGTAAAAATATATTCATAAAAGTTCATTCCTGCCGCTGCTGCATAAGTTGTTGTCATTCCACTCAAGCGTGGATTTATTTCAATGATGTACCACTTTCCACTGCTAAAAATCAGATCAACCTGGGCAAAACCATTCAAATCAAGTACTTTTGCAAGCCGTTGGAGTTCTGTTTTAAGTTCAACAATTTTATATTCCTCGTTTTCAACTGGTCCTGTTTTTTCACAAAGTTTTGGACTTGTTATTCCATATTGATTCACGCTCAGGCGGAAGGGTGGCATAACTGTATAATTTCCATCGTGTCCATAGATTTCGGCGCCAAACTGTTCGCCCTGCAAGAACTTTTCAATAAGCCTGTTTGAATTATTTTTTTTAGAATTTAAATATCCGTAAGCTTCGCTGTAGGAATTAACAACTGTCATACCGTAAGAACTAAGCCCAACAGGATTTTTTATAATGAGCGGATATTCCATTTCTTTAAGCTGGCGGTAAACACTTTCTTTATAAACATTGTCGCAGACTTCGGTCTGATTGCCAGCGCAGAAAAAAAGGTCGTGGTCTACAAAGAGTCCTGGTGCATGATTAAAGTTATGGGTTTCAAAAAAGGCTGCAGTCCTGTATTTATCAAAGCACAAAAGAGCAGTTTCTTTACTGTGGCATATTGTTCGAACTCCGGCTTTTCTAAGTTCGTCTGCAATAAAAGAATCTTTAAGACCAAGCCAGTCGTAAGGAGTAATCCAAAAGCTTACAGCAATTGCAAGATCCGGCTTTAATTCAAGGATTTTTTGTGCAAATTCTTTTGTATCGTAGCTTTTAACAATAATTGTACTGGATGGCATGAACATTGCGGGCTGTTGCGAGACAGTAAAAAACTGGTGTTCCTGATTAGAACTACAAAAATCTGACCATAATTTGTCAAAACCAGGGTATGTCGTGTTTATAAAAGAGGAGGGCTCGTAATAGTTTGAGTTACTACTGTAAAATACTATGCGCATTATTGGAGCCCTTCGACAGGCTCAGGGACCGCCTGCTTTATTACTTCCTGCACTGCCTTATTAAAATCCTCTTCCTGCTCTTTTGTAAATGGTTCTTTAGCATAAAGTGCCTGTTCAAAAAGAAGCCCCGCAATATCTGCATTCTTATTATGGAACAATGCAGTATATTCAGCCGGTGCAAGATTTTTTGTGTAATGAATATCGTGTTCTTCGCCCCAGTCAATCAACTTTACAAAAACCCGTGAAAGCCTGTCTAATTCGGCACGTTTTTCCTTGGACTTTTTAGATTTTTGCAAAAGTTCTTCCATTTCGTTCATAAAACGGCGTGCATTTTCTGTATTTTTTAGAGTTTTTTTAATTCTTAAACTAAACAACTGTTTAATATATTTTTTTAAATTAATAAAAAGCTTCTTAAAGATATCCTTTAAACTTACACCTCGTAAAACAGCAGAAAATTTTCTTGTAATAAATGGCTTTAGGAAGAACCAGGCAATTGCAATAACAAAAAATAAACCGCAGGCAATTGCAAAAAAATCTGTTCCTTTAGTATCTCTGTCGCTCACAGCATCCTGTAAAGCCTGAATTTCACGTAATCGTTTTGAATAATCATCAAGTTCAATATCAACATTTGGCTGAGGAGTCTGAACCTCTTTTCCTTTAAACAGCTTGAAAAAATATAAAAGATAATAAAGCTTCAAAGGTGAATGATTTGAAGAAACAAGAATACCTGCAAGAAAGCATAAAGTAAAAATAATTACACTTGTTCCAATTGTTCTTAAACGAAAATCAAACACATTTGAAAAACCATTTGAAGCAAAAGCGGCTTCGCGTACGTAATAAGAATATAAAAAGAAATGAGCTCCTGCACAAACTAAATAAACAATAAGCAGGACAACAGAAATTACTGAAAGGGCAGCCTGAGTCGATATACATATACCGGCTAAAATTGCAAGAATTCCTCCAAGAATAACAAACATCGTTCTATTTTGCCTATAGCCCACTGCAGACTGGCTTAAATGCATATTATAATCATAAAGTTCTTTTTGCAATGAAGTATTATTTTTGGCAGTACATTGAACTTCAAAACAGTCATGTTCGAAAAATGGTTCATAAACCTTATAATAAAGTACTGTTTGGGCTGCAGTAGCAATAAAAACAATTGGGAAACTTACCCAACGTGATATAAAAAACAAAATTATACCAAGTCCAAGAAGGTAAAACACAATGAAGCGGATAAAGTTGGCAACAGAAGATTTTTCATTAAAATAAATTGAAATTACTGTAAAAGAAATAATCTGTGTAAGTAAAACTGCAAGAAAAGTATAAAGCGCAATAATATCCTTTTGATTTGCAGCGGCAAGATCGTGTAAAAGGCTCATAATGCAAAAAATAAAAGAACTTATAACTGCATAAATTAATAATCGTTCAAAAATTTTATGAAGATAGGAGACCTGCATTTTTTCTTTAGCTTTTCCGCTCATTTATGCACCTCCTTCATAATTCCAAGAGTTTTTGTTGTAATTCCATACTGGCGTGCTGTAATTTTATCGTTATATAAATCAACCTGTTCAGGGCCGATTATAAAAAGCAATGTACCGCTGGAAAGCTCCTGTTTAAGTTTTTGTTCAGGATTATATTCCAGATGACCTTCTTCCATTTGAATAAGCGAAAGAATATCTAAAATACAGTCTGCCTGATTTTGTGCAGGTTTTATAAAAGGAAAGCCGGAGCCGTAAGCCGCAAAACCGCATCGTTGTTTAAGACGTGCTGCAATATTTATTATACTTGCTGCAATTTCAATAGCTTTTTCACCTTTTTCGTGGCGAAGGTTGAGAGAATAATCCTCTTTAGCAAGATTAAGAAAAACAAAAAACGGTGCATCAAAGGTATTTTCATACTCGTTTGTAAAAAGAGAGCCGAACTTTGCACTTGCACGCCAGTTTATTCGTTTAAGTTCATCGCCATCTTTGTATTCACGAATTGCCCGGCGCATTGTAATATCTTCGTAAATGGGATTATTTATTTTTATGCTGCCTTGTGGAAGCCCCGGAAGAGGAATTGTCTTAAGCTGGATTCTTGCAGGCCGCACAAGGATTTTTTGAGTACATTCAACTTCTTTAATAATTTGAAAAAGCCCGAGCGGATCAGTAGTTTTAATAAGAATTGGTCCTGCAGTATAAAGTCCACGGTTTAAGGCATTTACTTCATAAAAAAGTATTTTTTGTTCAAAGCCACGCAGTCTTAAAAGCCTTTCATTACCTTTTTCAAAGACATGAAGATACGGAACATTGTCTAAAACATAACATAAAAGCGCTGGAAAACGACTTTTATTTTTAATTGTAAAACTGATTGTAAGCCGCTCAAAAGAAACTGTTTTAATTTCGCGCACATTCCGGTCTACGCAAAGATGTTTATCTAACTGTTTTGCCCAAATAAAGCTTATGCCAAAAATCAGAATAATACTTATTGCAATTGCCTGAATAAATTTATAAGGCAAAAAAAGAATTGCAAACGCTGCGAGATAAAGTACTGTTCTAATTGATGACGCCGGCTTAATCATAGCAGTTAAAACAGTTTAAGATTAAACATGTGCCTTAAAATCAGGAATTGGAACCTGTTCTAGAAGCTGTCTGATTATTGTTTCGGCGGTAAGACCTTTAATAATTGCGTCTCCCTTCAAAATCAATCGTTTACGGAAAACAGGGAAGGCAAGAAGCTTTACATCTTCAGGAGTAACATAATTTCTTCCACGAACTGCCGCATAGCTTTGTGCCGCTTTATAAAGGGCAATAGAACCTCGTGGCGAAATACCTGCTGCAAGATTATCATCGTTACGGGTTGCTTCAATAAGGTTCAAAAGATATTCCATTACTGCTTCGTCAACGTGAACATTTACAGCTTCTTCCATACAGCCAAGAATTTCTTCTTTACTGGTTACAGCTGTTACAGATTCAACCGGGTGAACTAATGAGCGTTGAGCAGTAATAATTTCAATCTCTTCGTTTTTAGAAGGATAACCTATTGAAACACAGAACATAAATCTATCTTTCTGTGCTTCCGGCAGCGGGAATGTACCTTCGCTTTCAACAGGATTTTCAGTAGCAATAACAAAAAAAGGTTTATCAAGCTCGTGTTTTTTACCGTCGGCACTAACTTGACCTTCGGCCATTGCTTCAAGCAGCGCAGACTGAGTACGCGGAGTTGCACGGTTTAATTCATCTACAAGAACAATACTTGACATTACAGGACCGGTACGAAATTCAAATTCCGATTTAGCCGGAAGCCATACAGAACTTCCCGTAACATCAGACGGCATAAGGTCTGGAGTACACTGAATACGACTGAATGCAAGACCACTAGATTTAGCAATTGCCTTTGCCAGAACTGTTTTTCCTGTACCAGGCACATCTTCCAAAAGAACATGACCACCGGCAAAAACAGCGGCTAGAATCATGTCTACAATTTCTTCATTTCCTTTAAAAACTTTACAAACAGACGCTTTTATTTTGTCTGATACTTCTTTAATAGTTGCCATAAAATCAATCTTACCATATTAAAGTTGATTTTACCATACAGAAAAAGTATTATATAAATATGACAAAAGATGATATTTACTTTTACACACAGGCAAAAAAAGAGCTTGAGTTTAAGTATAACGGAACAACCTACAGCCTAAATTATGATAAGGATAATAACGGAAAGGAATATATAATCTTTGGACCTCTTTATGAAGGTGTACGTTACGAATCCTATGGCGAATTAATGAACAAAGCAAAAGTCGAAAATCATTATTTTAAAGAATTCATTGAAGATTTATAATTCGTGTTATATAATAAAAAATTATAGTAAACAATTAATGTGAAAATAAAAAATTTTATATTAATTAAAACTATGATGCAGGAGTTTATTATGAAAAACAATTTTAAACGATTTTTTGTAATCGTTCTTTCGGTTTTCATGGCAACTTTTATTGTGTCATGTAATGATTTAACAAAAGCACTTGAAGATTACGGAGTAGGAGAAAAATATACAATTACATATGAATCTGCACATGGTGATCTTAAAGCTGCGCAATTAGATAAACCTGTTGAAAAAACTAAGAATTCAAAATTGGGAAAAGCCGATATCCCTGCACTTGAAAATGATGGTGATTACGAATTCCAATGTTGGTATTATAAAGGAACAAAAGTTGAAGCAGAGATTGGAGATGAGATTACAAAGAATATAATACTTGAAGCAGTTTGGAAATATGTTTCAAGCTCTGGTGGTGGTACAGATCCTCAGAATGTTGAAAAATGTAAAGTAAAATATGAATCTGCATATGGCGATCTTGATGCTGCAGGTTTGAATAAAACTTTCGAAATGAATAAGGATTCAATCTTTGAATCTACAGATCTTCCTAAACTTGCAAAAGATGGTGATTATGAATTCCAATATTGGTATTATAAAGGAACGGAAAATAAAGCTGCTGTAGGTGATAAAATTACAAGGGATATTACTCTCGTAGCAGAATGGAAAAAGATTTCAAGCTCTGGAGGTAACGACAATCCTCAAGATGAAAAAATAACTATTACTGTATACGGACATACAAATGAATTTCCTAGTATGGTTCAAAAGTATATTAACAATCATCCTGAATTAAATGTAAACCTTGTAACAAAAGTTATTGATACTAATGATGATTATGAAGACAAGCTTGATGTTGCTCTTAAGAGAGGAGAAGTTGATCTTTATGGAGCAGAAGCAGGATTTGCTCTAAAATATACTCGTGGTGTAATGAGCGACAAAGCTGCTACTTATAAATCTTTAGGAATTGATGTAGATAAAAAAATTGAAGAAGCAGAAATAGTTCCATACATCGTGGATATAGGTAAAAGAGGCAATGACGTAGTTGCCCTTGGATATCAGTCTACAGACGGCTGTTTTATTTATAACCGTACAGTTGCAAAGAATGTATTTGGTACCGATGACCCTGCAGAAATTCAGAAAAAGATAGGCGGTAATACTGGTTCCTGGGATAATTTCTGGGAAGCAGCAGAAGCTTGTGGAAAAAAGGGTGTTGCAATTCTTTCTGGAGTAGAAGATCTTTGGAGACCTTACCAAGGTTCTTCAAGCAGCTGGATAAAAAACGGAAAACTATACATAGATCCAAAACGAGAAGATTTCCTTGATAATTCAAAAACACTCGTTGACAAAAAATGGGTAAATGGTACTACTCAATTTGTAGGTGATTGGTATACCGATATAGCCGAGGATGGAGATAAAAAGGTTCTTGGATACTTTGGTCCAGCATGGTTAATCAATTATGTTATGGATGCTAACTCAGGTGATACATATGGCGATTGGGCAATTTGTAATTCTCCTGTTGCTTTTTCTTGGGGTGGAACCTGGATATTAGCTTCTAAGAAAGCTGCTGAAGATTCAAAGAAAAAAGCAATTATAAAAGACATTATTGAGTGGATTACACTTGATACAACAAATGATGGCCTTCTATATCAATGGGCAAATGGCACATTCAATAATAACGGTAAGAAAGATACCATTTCTTCTTTAAAAGTAATAAAAAATTCCGATGGCAAACTTGAATTCCTTAATAACCAGAATATGTATGATTATTATGGAAAATCAGAAGTAAATAATGATTATATTTCTCTTTATGATTCAACAATTAATCAAATATGGCTTGATGAAGTTGAAGAGTATGCAAACGGAAAAAAAGATTATAATAGTGCAATAAAAGATTTTAAAGAAGCTGTTTATAGAGAGCTTGGAATAGAAGCATTGCCTTCTGAAGTAACCTTTAAAGCTACTGCTGTAAGTAATGGTATTAGACTTAATATTTCAGTTCCTGCACATACAGATTATGCAATTTTTAGATTTAAACCTGGTACCCCAAACTGGAGTGATTGGGAATATGAGGTTTATCGTATTTACAATCGAGATTCATCAAAAGCTTTTGAAACAACTATTCTTGATCGTTATGGAATTGAAAAAGGAAAAACATATCAATATGGAATTTTGATAAATTGGGATTGGGATCAACTTCAACTGATGGATGCTACAGTAACTGCAACTGCTGACGGTTTGGAACCACCAGAAATCACTAATAGTCCAAAAATAACAGTTAAACCAATTGAAGGCAAAATTGAATATTCTGTTCTTCCAACAATAGACTTCAGTGATGGAAATACTTATGGTTTCAGATTTGAACAGAGTTATTATCCTGTGTTTGATGGTGAAGAGGAAGAAGAGCTTTTGTGGGATTATGGTTATTATCCTCAGTACAACACATATGATAAAGACAGTGATGGCAATGACATAATTGAAATTGAAGTCGAGCCAGGACGAAGAGGATTTATGCTTGCTCTGCAAGACTATACTTTAATGATAGATGGTACTCAACAGGATGATTGTGTACAATATGTTCGACACTTTAAGCCAGATACTTTTGAAGATATTCCACAGCGAATGTATTTGCAAAACAAAGTAGAAGAAACTAAAGAAGGAATTGAATTTACTGTTAATGTTCCAAAGGGTACAACCAATGTACAGATTATGACTTTGGATGGAGAAGAGGAAATTGAACTTGTAGCCCACTATTACGGAGACCCGACAGAAGAAAATAAAACAATCAAAATGACAGAAAAATATGAATATAAAGCAGGAGAAGAAAAATACTTCTTTATTAAGTATAATTGGGGACTACGATTAGACGGTTATAAAGATGATACTCCTCAATTTAAACAAGGAATAGTATTTACACCTTCGAAGGATGGTTGGGAAGCTCCTGTTATTAAGAAAGGTCCTTCTGCTACATTTGATGGAACAAATTTCAAATTTACAGAAGCTGAAATTGAATGGAAGAACGGTGAAGATAAGCTAGGTTATTATTACGATAACCAATTTCATTATTATGCAAAGGATTCAGATGGAAATCATTTTGCAGATGTTTGGTTAAATAGACAATCTGGCGATATTACTGTTGGAAGAGATGAAATGTCAACAGGTCTAAAGCTTGTAAGAGATGAAGGTGGAAATTTCTGGATTAATTACTTAGACTCAAATCGTCATTGGAAAATTCCTGAAGAAATGCTTACAGGAATGCCAAAAACAGTAACAATTAATAAAGAAAAATTGCTGCCTGCAGAAGCTGAAGAAAAAATTCGATTTAATATAACAATTCCAGATCATGTAACACAAGCTCGAGTTGAACGCCGTGAAGTTGATTTGCACGCTGATCCTTTAACAGATTTTGAAGAGGTTGGTAATCAATGGCCAAAGGCTAATTACGAAGATGAATGGGAAAAGGAAACAACAAAAGAATTCGTAGAGCATTATACAGTACAAAAAGGTCATTATTATGAATACAGAGTTGTTTTCAGTGATGAAAACTGGGAGGAATTCCGTACCGACTATTATGGTTTCCATCTTGCCGGCAAAGATGCAAATCCAAAACCTTCATTAGCAACAGGAGATAATTACCCAACAATTAAGATTGACTGGTCGCAGCCAGATGCAATGTATTGGGAATTAAAAAATGAAAACATTATGGATACTGTTAATTTCGAAGGTGGTGCTAAACCTTCATGGATAACACATAACCTTACCTACGGTGGCTGGAGAATTAATGTTTGGTTTGGTAATGGAGACTATAAGGTTTGTACATACTCTTGGGATGATTATACTAATTTACCTTGTGGTAGCAATGAATTAACAGATTTTGTAATTTCTTCTCATTTTGGAAATGAATATTTTGATGCCAGATTGCGTTATGATGTTAAAGATTTAGATGAAAAAAAGATTGACAAAACAGTATGGAGAGTTCCGGAAGAACTTCCTGCTGGTGGTTTCAAAATCAAATTTGCTTTACCTTGGAATAATGAAGTATACTCAGTTCATCAGATCTTTATTGAACGTCGTGAAAAACCGTCAGACCCATCTATACAATATGTTTGGCCGATGAATCCAGAAGCTTTAACAAATGCTGGAAAAACTCGTCGTGGATTTTTGAATGAAAGTGATTTCGATTCAGTTATAAAAGATGGTGAAGCATATTTCTATGATTACTTTGATATAGAGAAAGGCAAAGAATATCAATTCCGTGCTGTTTTGAAAGTAAATGATAATTGGGATCTTTATGAGATTCCTCTTGGCGAGTATGTAGCTACAAAAAGCGGTTATACAACTCCAACATTTAAAACTAAACCAACATTTACATGGGATGAAAATAGTTCTTTAAAACTTACAAACAAACCAGAACTTGTTGTAGACAATTCAGTTAAGAATCAATGGGGTTTAGGTAATGATTGGAATTATGGTATTGGAATTGCATATCTAGATCCAGAAAATGTTAAAACTGGTTACTGGCCTGGATTCACTCTTAATTCAAATAATGAAATACAGAATGATAAATCCGATATTCCGAATTGGGACAAAGAGTCTCTTAAAAAGATAAAAACTCTGGTTGCTATGGAATATTACGTATATTTACTCTTGCCAAACCAGATTCTTCCGTCAATTTCTTATGATATTGATGAGTATTTAGGTGATCTAAAAACTATCAATCTAAAGTAAGTGGAAGAATGTAAACTAAATGGCAAAACTTACAGCAAAGCACATATATAGTTAAAAGTTTCATACCCCTGGATTTTTTATTCAGGGGTATATTTATTATAAATAAATTTTAAAAAAGAGGTTCCCTATGAAAACCCTGAAAAAAGTTTTTATTTCAATTCTACCTGCATTTATTTCAATGATTTTAATTGTTTTTACTGTTTCTTGTTCGGGAACTGTGGTGGGTACTAAAGATAATGCAGTATATTTTACAGTTGAATTTCATGAAGAAGGAAATCCTGATATTTATAAAGAAGTAAAAGTTAAATTAAATGATGTAATTCCCGATATAGAACCTCCTGAAAAATCTTTTTATAAATTCTGGTGCTGGGAAACTATCCTCGTAAAATATTGTCAGAAGGTAGAAATACACATTTTGATTGACTTTTTTATAAAAAGTGGTATATTTATAAAAAGAAAGGCACCACAGTAATGTGGCTGAACCTTCGTAAGACTTAGAAAAGCCTACACGCTGATTCGAACTGGTGTAGGCTTTCTTTTTATCTACTTACATTTTGTGTTTTTTTTGTCGAGAGCCTTGAATATTTCAAGAACAAACGATGCAGCTGTAAACAAAAGTCTACCAACTGCACAAAACAGCATTACGCTTTCGTATCCTGTCATATCAGGCCTCCAAATTCATTGAATTCGAAGGTTCAGCCTACCATTACCGGGTGCCATTTATTTCAGTATACTATACTTATTTCGTTTTTACAATACAATAATTTAGTTTTTATTTAAATTATTTAATAAATATGCCGACTTTATTCTTTCAAGTTTTTTTGATATTATAAAAAACATGAACATGGAAGCCTTTATCTTAGGCTGTGGCGGAATGATGCCGTTGCCTTACAGACATCTTACATCTGTGCTTTTGCGGCGCGAAGGAGATCTTTTTCTTTTTGATTGCGGGGAAGGGACTCAGGTAAGCTTGCGCAGGCTCAACCTCAAATGGAAAAAGATTGATGCTATTTTTATTTCGCACACTCATGCAGACCATGTTACAGGACTTCCCGGTATTCTTATGCTCAATGCGCAGGTTGACCGGACAGAACCTCTTTATATTTACGGTCCTCCAAAAATCAAAGAATATGTTGAAACAAGCCGAAAAGTGCTTGATATGTATATTAATTACCCGATTGTTGTAAAGGAAATTGAAGCACCATGTGTTGTTCACAGCGGTAAAGATTTTTATATTCGTGCATTCCCGCTTGATCATACAAAAGTTTGCGTTGGTTATACTCTTGAAGAACTTGACAGACCAGGTGAGTTTAATCCTGACAAGGCACGTGAACTTGGGGTTCCAGTAGGTCCACTTTGGGCACAGCTTCAGAATGGATTTGAAGTGCAGGCTACAGACGGTACAACAGTAAAACCTGAAGAAGTACTTGGCGAAAAACGAAGCGGCAGAAAATTCAGTTTTGTAACAGATACTTTGTATAAAACTACTATTGCAGACGAAGTTCGTGGCTCAGACCTGCTTGTTTGCGAAGGAATGTTTGAAGAAGAACTTATTGACCAGGCACGCGAAAAAAAACACATGACTGCAACTCAAGCTGCAACAATCGCCCGCGATGCAAATGTGCGCCGTATGTGCATGATTCATTACAGCCCGCGCTATACAGACCGTGAACTTGAAAAGCTTTTAACCCAGGCTAGGGAAGTGTGGCCAAATACAGAGCTTAGCCGTGACAGAATGAATATTGAAATTCCATATATTGATTAATAATTTAGGAAAATCACTTTGATTGAAGTTTCTGATTTTTGTAAAGAATATAAAAGCCACTCAAAACATTCTTTTAAAGTTGAAAACGTTTCTTTTACTGTCGAAAAAGGAAGTATTACAGGCCTTGTTGGTCCAAACGGCTCTGGAAAATCTACTGTTATAAAGGCAATATGCGGATTTCATTATCCAACTAGCGGGCATATAAGAATGTGGGGTTATGATGAAAAAGCCCTTCCTGTAGACATAACAGAACAAAACGAAAAGGCAATGGAGCTTTGCGGCTATGTTCCTGAAATTACCCAGCTTCCACCAGATATGAAAGTTATTGAATTTCTGAATTATGCAGCTAAGTGTCATGGACTAAGAAAGGAAGACGCAGAAAAATCAATAGAAAATCAAATTAAAACCTTTGAATTGTCTGATTTTTTGAACAACAAGATAAAGATTCTATCTAAAGGTCAGCAGCAAAGAGTAAGTTTTGCGCAGGCATTAATTCATGACCCTCCGAATCTTGTACTGGATGAACCGATAAACGGACTTGATCCTTCGCAAATAATTACTTTACGAGAACTTATAAAAAAGCTTAGTAAAACAAAAGCAATTCTTATATCCACACATATTTTAAGCGAAGTAAATAACCTTTGTTCAAAAGCTTTTATAATGAACCAGGGAAAAATCTATCAGGTAAAAAATCTTAAAGATATTGAAAATGAATTTGTCGCGCTGACTTCAAAACAAAACCTCGCGGAGGATAGAAAATGACCTTATTCTCCGCAATTTTATTCAGTGTTTTTACAAGCACAATGTTTTTTATAAAAGGTCAGTTTTTTGCAGGAAGCGGAACTACAGACCTTTTAAATTATTTTTCAAACGTTCCATATATCTGCATTATTGTTGTACCGGCACTTTGCTACAAAAAATCAATAAGCATTTACGATGATTTTATTCCGATTTCACGCGGTAAAAAGCTTCTTAAAAACTTTTTGAAAATCTTTGCACAGTTTACAATCCTCATTTTTATGATGCTGCCAGTCTGCCTGCTTGTAAATCTTTTTGGTAGTGTAGATGCAGGTCAGATTTTTACAGGACTTTTGTGCCTGCTTTTTTACGGTGCAAGCCTTATTTCACTTTGCCTTTTAATAAACGAAGTTTTTACAAACAGCATAATCAGTTTTGTAGTTAGTGCGCTTTGTCTTGCTGTTTTTAATTCAATTCATGTTGTTCCGCTTTATGTAAATACAAACTCATTTTTAACATACTTTTGCAAACAGTACAGCTTTGCCTGGCATTTTGACGCTGCTTCAAAAGGAATAATCGACACCCGCGATATATTTTGGCTTTTGCTTTGTACAGTAATCTTTTTGTATTCTGCCTGGCGTGTAATTATGCACAAAAAAGGCAAGGTTTTTACCCGCAGACAAAACTGGTTTTATTCCGAAATCTTTGGACTTCTTCTTTTTGTTTTACTCAACAGCCAGAACTATTACCGCCGTTTTGATTTTTCCAAAACAAAATCGTATTCAGTAAGCAGTTATACAAAAAAACTTGCAGAAAATCTTGAAGATAACCTTAAAATAACGTATTACCGTTCAGGAACACTAGCAAAACTATACCCTCAGATTCGCGATGTAAGTGATTTTTTAACTTCATACACACTTTTAGACAAAAAAATAAGTTATACAATTAAAGATCCAGACAAGGATGAACAGCTTCGAACGATGCTGGACAATTACGGCATTACAAGCCAACAGATTCAAAATGTAGGGGCAACTACAACTTCTTATTCAAGTGTTTATTCTGCAATTGTCCTTGAATACCGCGGAATGACACAGATTATCCCATTCTTAATGTCTTCGCAAACTCTTGAATATGATATGGATATGCGCATTAAAAATCTTCTTCAGGCTAAAAATCTTGTTGTAAATATTGTGGTTGGAAACGGTATGAGCCTTGATGAAGATTACAACTATATAATTCCATGGCTCAATTCTCAGGGGCTCCTTGCAAATCCGCTTTATATTGAAGACCCTGCTTTTGCAGCAAATCTTTCACTTGCTTCCGGGCCTCTGCTTGTAATCGGCGACAGTGAAATAAACATAGACAATGCGATTGCAATCGAAAACTATATTCTAGAACAAAAAGGAAATGCCATATTTGCAGTAAGCCCTTATAGCTGCTCTATTGAAGAAGACTGGAGCCTTACAGCAAATTACAAAACAAACATTGTAGAAATGCTTGAAAACTGGGGTGTTACCTTTACAGACAAAATTTCCGCAGATATTTCGTGTGCCAGAATTACAATGACCGCTGACGATGATTATACAGAAGTTTTAAATTATCCGCTTTGGATAAGCTTATTACCGCAGCAATATTGCAAGCTTGGAATGACACTTTTCTGGCCTGTGAACCTTGAACTTTCACAAAATGCAATGCCTTATCTTGTTACAAGTTCTTCAGGCTATACATACAAAACAGACAGGGCTAGTCCGAAGCGTCTTATTGAAACAAATCCGTTTTATGTAACAACAGCTTCTGCTGCAGATAAAGAAAAATCAACCTTAGTAATTGGCGCACAGATAACTGGTGCGTTAAGCGGTTTGTATAATCTTGCTTCGTGCTCCGATTCAAACATAATTGTAATTCCTGACCAGTATTTCTTAAACACTCTGATGACCGGCTATATTGGAGGAGATTTCGGCGACTACAGGAATTTTGAGTTTATTTCTAACTGCCTTCTTAATCTTGCAGGAGAAAGTGAACTTGCAGAACTTCAGTCAAAAACAACAAAAGACACAAGCCTTTATAAGGTGACGGACGTGCAGCAGTTCCTGAAGCTCAGACTTTTAGTTTATATAATTATTTTTGCAGTAATTCCGCTTGTTTATGTTGCTTTGTGGTGGTTGAGCCTGTCGAACCCATGTCATTACCGTGCTCGAGAACTATGTCATTACCGTGCTCGACACGGCAATCTATTACGAGATTATCGGGTCAAGCCCGAAAATGACAGAAATATAATGCCAAATAATGACAGAATAGGTTTTATTATTATTCTTTTCCTACTCATTTTCTTCATACTAACTGAACTCTTATACCTTACAGTGTTTTCCAAAACCGGCGAAAAAAAACGTCATCAACAGGAAATTCAGCTGCTTCACGAGGCAGATATTTCACAAATTGACGGAATTATAATTCAAGGTGGCGAAGAAGGTCTTATTTTTACCAGAAAAAACAATATGTGGCTGCTTGCAAACCTTGACGACCCGAATAACACAATTCCTGCAGACACAAATCGTCTTGCACAGCTTTTTGTAAATCTTGCTTCAAAGCATGTAATGACAAAATCGGGAAAAAAAGATTCTGAAACTACAAATGCTTATGGATTAGACCAGACAAACGGCACGGTTATAAGCATTTTCAAAGACGGTTCAGAAAACCAGCGGTTATATTTTGGAAGTACTGATTTTTCACAATCGCGTCGTTATTTTACAACACTTGAACTTAATTCAATTTTCTTATTTGATTCTTCTTTTGAAAACTTTTTAAGTACAAGCGTTCAAAGCTGGTGTGACCCCTATATAATTTCACAACAGCTAAAAGATGAAGTATTTCAAATGGGAGAACCTCAAACAGATTACACAAAACTCTTCGAACTTCGTCATGGCGGCATAGCAGAATCAGATTTACAAACTCTTGAACCTGAACTTTCCTTTACAATTCAAATGGGCGACAAATCAACAATAAGCCTTGAAATATCCCAAATAATCACAGCTTCAGATTCTGCATCTGAATATGCCGTAAAAACAACTTTTGATTCACAAAGGATTTCTAAAACCTTTACTTACACAACAAAAATCAGTCAGTGGACTTACAATAAAATCAAAGAAATAATGTTGTAAATAAAATGAATAATCACACAGTTCCAGATAAAATTTGTTTTTTTATATAAAAGTCTTAGTATTACATGTGCAAAAGCAGCGTTTACAACTGAAGCAATTCCAAGATAAAAATGTGCAAACGCAAAAACAAATAATCCTGTAATTTCACAAAACCAGAAAATCCATTTTTTACCGGAAGCAGGCGTATATTCCAGTAATCTGTGTAACGCATCGCTAAAATAAAATCGGTAAATTATTTCTTCATAAACCGCACTGCATAAAAAAGTCAGTATACAAAAAATCCATTGAACATTAGAAGCCGGAAGGGTAGTTTTATGTTCAACAAACTGGGTTTTTGTAAAAATTTTAATAATCAAAGCACACAAAAACAAAGCAGAAAGAGCAAGCATGCTAGGAAAAAAAAATCCTTTTTTAGTATTAAGCCCTCTGCTAAAAATAAAAAGCACAACCGCAAATAAACAAAGTCCAGCCTGCTTCCACGGGAAACCCCACGAAAACAATACAGAAACATCTGAAACTGGCGCAACAAAAAATGGCGGAATAATTAAAAATAATAATATGAGAAAAAATATTAAAATTTCATAATAAAAAGATTTTTTCAACATAATTATGTATGTGCTTGTGACCGTAGGCAAAAATGATTGAGGACAACTTCCTTCTGTTGGCTGAAAGCATTTTTGCCGAGAGGGAACAAGCACTATATATATGCATATCTTCATATACATATATTTAATGACAAATTCGATTTTATATGTTATATTATTATATATAATAAAGAGGATTTTGTGTACATCCTTATCGGAATTATAATTGCCATATCTATTCTTCTCGCATTCGCCGGAATTTATTCGGTTTTTAAACAGCGTATTGAGTTTTATATAACAGGTCTTGATCAGAAATTTACTGTTTCAGATTTGAATCTCTTATGGAGTGTCGCTCAAATGTGTGAGCTTGATTATCCAAAAGCTCTTTTTTGGTCTATGCCATCACTAACAAAATGTATGACTCAAATTACATCGCAGGCTGCAACAAATGGTACAGAATCAGATCCAAAAACTCAGGCACTTATTACAAAGCTCTTTGATTACCGTACAAAATTACAGAATCAAACCGATGACAAAAAGGGCATTGAATCGACAATGTACCTTGATCGTGAACAAAAGTTAAGAATTATTCTTCCGGGAAAAGGAGTATTTTCATCAAAAATCCTTAATAACGGAAAAGAAATAATTATATCAGTACCAAGACAAAAAGACATGATTCCGCTCACTGCAGAAGAATGGGTTGGAAAATTCGTAAGCGTATACCTTTGGCGAAAAGGCGATGCACGATATGTATTCGATTCTACTGTAACTGGTCATGGTCTTTTTATTGGTGAATCATCAATTTCATTAAAGCATTCAAGCAATCTTATCCGTACCCAAAAAAGAAAAGCTGTGCGTGCTAAATGTGAAATTAAGGCAAATCTGTACATCATAAAATCAGAAAAAATCGATTATAATGCGGTTGAAACACAAAACGGCTACAAATGTCTTATTGAAGATATTTCGGAAGCTGGAGCGCTTATTCGTATTGGTGGAAAAGGTGTTTCGAATGTACAGATAAAGCTTCAGTTCAATATTCAGAATATGCTGATTATTATGTTCGGAGTTGTAAGAACTGTTGAATATAACGAAGCTACAAATCAGTCGCTGCTTCATTTTGAATGTATTCATCTTGATCAGACGATGAAAAATGAAGTTTTAAGTTATGTTTACAATATGCTTCCAGATCGTGAAAAGGAAGTTTACGAAGCACTTAAGCTTACAGACACCGATGAAATTGAAGCTGGAGATGAAGGGCTTGAAAATGTAACTGATGGCTCTCAAAATGATTTAACTAGTGATAGTAATGCAACTGAACAAAAACAGCAGGGCGAAAATCAGGAGCAGTCTCAAAATAATTCTGCAGTTCCTAATCTTCCTCCAATGCCTGATTCAGTTACAGAGGGTGGTGAATACCCGACTATCAGTGATTAATAGGGTAATTGATATGAAAAAACAATTTGTTTTGCTTTTAATAGGTTTGACTCTTTCTGGTAATGTTTTTGGTCAGGAATATAAAAAACAGTTTATTAAAGGAAATATTCAGGACAAAACTACTGCTGTAAGAGAGGCATCCGGTCAGGAAGGAATCTGGCTTTCACAAAAAGCAATCGATTTTGTTTTGGAATATAATGAAATTACCGGTACCGACAGAGATATGGATGGTCTTGCTGTTGCAGCTGTTCTTTCTTTGCCAAATGATTATGTTTCGGGTTTATCTGAATCTGAAAAAAATCAGGTGATGAGCAAATTTATTGAACTTTTTGAAAAGTTTTCACGTAGTAATACAGTTCAAATTGCCGTTCAGTCAAAGGTCCTTGCATTAAAAGACAATATGAACACCGATGCCTTTACTGATGTTTTGAATAAGTTTTTGCAAAGCTCATCAGTTCTTTCGTCTGATTCAAGTCTTTTGAAATCAGTAATTAATTCCCTTGGTTTTATAGGTAACAACATCTCATTTTCTATACTTTATAATAATCTTAATGACAAAAGGTATTCTGCATATTATTCCGAAATTGAACAGACAATTCAAAAACTTATTCCTGTTTCAATGAATGAAGTTCTTCAGATTGTTCATAGTAAGGATTCTGCAAATACTCAACGCATTTTTAACATTGTAAAACAAGCGTCAATAACAACAAACAATCTTTGTGAAATTGCAGAAAATGTTTTAAATGATTCTCCGCTTATTTCAATTAAATTTGAAGCTCTTGAAATTTTAAATAAAAATAAATGGACAAGAGCTTCAAATAGTGTACTTGCATTCTTCCAAACTTCACAGAAAGATTTCCAGAATCAGATTGTTACAGAAAATCAATTTGTAACGCTTATTAATTCACTTGTAAATATTTCTCCACTCGATGCTGTTACACCGCTTATAAAATACCTTGGGGAATTGAATCAACAGCTTGAATACAACAATACTGTTAATCAGAATGTTGTTCTTGCTGTAATCAATTCTTTAGGTGCAATTGGTGATAAGTCGGCTTTTGACTCACTGCTGGCGGTAACATATCTTAATTACCCTGAAACAGTTTTGTCTGCTGCTCGCCAAGCCCTTGCAGGCTTAAGATGGTAAAGAGGTATTCTAATAATTCTGTTTTTTTAGCAACTTTAATTTGTATAATTCTTTTTTATTCCCGAATAATAACTTTAAAAGACAGAAACAATTTTTATTCTGCAATAAACAATGAAAAGATAAATATTTTAAATGGTCAGCTTATATCTTCACCTTCAAAATCTTCTGATGGAAATTATTATTGCAGTAAAATGTGTGTATTTAATTGTACAGGTTCTTTATGTGAAACATGCGGTATTATAAATGCTTCGGCTCATGGAAATATAAAAGTTTATATTCCTTCAAATTTTGTAGAGGCGTTTTTTCCAGGAAAGTTATATTCAGATGCAAGAAAATCTAAAAACAATGAAGAAGAATCTGTTCAGACAATATATGAAGCTGGTGGTAATTATTTACTGCAAGGCAATATGAGTGCCGACGGTCAGAAATTTTATGTTAATCGTTGCATTGATTCAAGTTTCCCAAATACAATTTATGGTAAATTTGATTATTTCAGGGCGTTATGTCGTTTGCAATTTAAACGATTAATGTTTTCGTGGGGAGCAGGCGGAGGTTTATTACTTGCACTTCTTTGTGGTGCAAAAGAGTATACATCTTCAGAAATATCCTTAAGCTTTAAAAATGCAGGATTATCTCATATTTTGACACTTTCTGGAATGCATCTTTCTATGTTTTCAGGAATTGCAATGTTTGTAGGAAAAAAAATCGGCAGAAAAAAGCTGTCATTCATAATTCGTATAATAACACTTATATTATTTGTCTGGTTTGCAGGTTTTTCTCCATCATTATTAAGAGCTTTTATATGCAGCTTTCTAATAATAATTGCTACTTTGGCAAATGTAGAAAAACCAGACATGCTTTTAATTTTGGCTTTCAGTTTTTTATGCCAGACAATTATTTCTCCTTCTGATATTTACAATACAGGATTTATATTATCATATTCAGCACTTGCAGGTATTTTACTCACAAATAAATATTTTAGAAGTATTTATAATCGGTTTTTACCAGGATATTTTGCAAATTCACTTGGTTCTTCAACTGGTGCTCAGATTTTTACAGCTCCTGTTTCTCTTAAAATATTTGGAACTTTTGCTCCAGTTGGAATAATTGCTACTTCAATAGTATCTCCTGTCGTTACAATCTTTATTTATTCTGGATTATTATTAATAGTTTTATGTCTTATATTTCCATCTCTTGCTGTACCTAGTGGAATTTTTATAAATTTAGAGTATAATATTATAAAGGTTTTAACTGCAGCTTTTTCAAAAGCGTTTATTTGGAGAATAAATTGAATCATCCCGACTATAATTCACTTGCAGAACTCAAAAAAATCCTTGATGAAAACGGATTTTCGATGCAAAAAAAATTCGGACAAAATTTTCTCATTAACGGAGCCGCTAGAACAAAGCTTATAAATGCGCTTGATGTTAAACAAGGAACGACAGTCTGGGAAGTTGGACCTGGCCTTGGAGCAATGACTAATGAATTATTAGAAAAAGGTACAAATCTTACTGTATTTGAAATTGACCGAGGTTTTATTTCACTAATATCACAGTTCTTTAAAGCTTATAGTGAAAAAGATTCATTTAAAATTATCGAAGGTGATGTTATAAAAAATTGGTATGCTCAGACACAAGGCGGAACAATTATTCCTGAACGTTTTTTTGGAAATCTTCCTTATAACATTGCAGCAACAATAATAGCAGATACAATTGAAAAGAGCATACGTTTTGACAAATGTGTTTTTACAGTTCAAAAAGAAGTTGCAGTACGTATGTCTGCCAAACCGGGGGACTCAGATTATTCTTCACTTTCTGTTTTGTGTAACTGGGCCTATGATGTTAAAAATCTTATGGATCTTGCCGGTGCAAGCTTCTGGCCAAAACCAAATGTAGATTCTCGTGCAGTAATATTTACAAAAAAAGAAGATTTCCCACGTTGTATAAATCCAAAGCTGTTTATTAAAATGCAGAGAGCGTTATTTAGTTCAAGAAGAAAAACAGTTCGTAATAATTTACAAGGATTTTTAAGTAATAGTGAAAAGGCTGTAAATTATCTTGAAAAAGCGGGAATTGATCCAATGTTACGTGCTGAAGTTTTGTCTATTGAACAAATGCTTAAACTTTCAGATGTAATTGCATTAGAGGAACAAAAATGAGTGATATAAAACAAAATCTCGAGATTATAAAACAAAAAATAAATGCTGCAGAAAAAGCCGGCGGTCGTAAAGAAGGTTCTGTAAAGCTTATGGCTGTAAGTAAGTTTCATCCTGTTGAAGCAGTAATTGAAGCAGCAGTTGCAGGACAAACTTTATTTGGCGAAAACAGAGTACAGGAAGCATATTCAAAGTTCCCACAAGTTTTTGAAAAGTGTTCCCAAACAGAACTACATATGATTGGTCAACTTCAGACTAATAAAGTAAAACATGCTGTAGAAATTGCTTCTTGTATTGAATCTGTAGACAGAATTGAACTGCTTATGGAAATTGAAAAACAATGTGCAAAACTTAATAAATCAATAAAAGTTCTTTTTGAATATCACACAGGAGAAGAATCAAAATCGGGTTTTACAAATGATGATAAATTATACGAAGCCCTGGAACTTTGTAAAAACAATAATTTTCCTCATATTATCCCAGCTGGATTTATGACAATGGCACCGTTTACTGATGACAAAACTCTTGTTAGAAAATCTTTTATAACACTTCGGCTTTTATCAGAAAAAATTAAATCTCAGTATCCTATGTTTGAATTAAATGAACTTTCTATGGGAATGTCTGGTGATTTTGAAACTGCTATTGAAGAAGGTTCAACTCTTGTAAGAATAGGAACTGCCATTTTTGGAGAAAGGGTATATAAATAATATGAGAAAAACATTTTTTTTGATAATATCACTTTTTCTCTTTTTTTCAATTCAAAATTGCTTTGGACAAACAAGTACATCAAATACAACTCCTGAACCATATAAAGACGAAGAATTTCCACAAGCAATGAAGGATTTAAGACGATTTGAAATAATAACATTAGGTGCAATGCCTTTTATAACTTTGGATTCTGCAATTGCCTATAATGGCTACAAATTCGTAACAGGAAAATCAAGTACATTTAATCCTCTTGCTACAGCTGATTATAGTCAGGATGAAATGGAAAGGATTATTATTACCTCAATTTGTATAAGTGCAGGCGTAGGTCTTTCGGATTATATAATTAATCTTATTAAAAGGAATAGAATTAAAAAACAACAGAAACTCGAAAATACAACTATTTCAATTGAAGAAAATCCCGATGCAATAAGAATTCCATTACCACAAGAAACACAAAATCAAAGCGGAGATTTTGAATAATGTCTTTATTTTCTGTAAAGGTTCCGCCTCAATATGATAAAGCAGAAAGACTCGATAAATATATTGCGTCCTTACCAAATGGAATGAATCGTTCTAAATTAAAAAGTGGTGTAACTGAAATTTTAGTAAACGGAAAAAAATCAAAGCTTTCACAAAAAATTTGCGCTGGTGATTTAATAGATATCTCTTGGGAAGACAACATTCCAGACAATATTGAACCCGAAAATATTCCGCTTGATATTATTTATGAAGACGAAAATGTTACAGTTGTAAATAAAGCACAAGGCATGGTAACACATCCTGCATGTGGAAATTGGAGTGGCACTCTTGTAAATGCTTTACTTTATCATTGGGGACGCGAGGCTGTTAAACAAATAAAAGAGGGAAGTGAGCAAAAAATAATGGAATTCCGTCGTCCCGGAATTGTTCATCGACTCGATAAAGAAACTTCTGGAATTATTATTACAGCAAAAAATCGGGATGTCGAAGAATTTTTGGGGCAGCAATTCAGGCAAAAAACACTGAAAAAGGAATATATTTTAATTGTAAAAGGACGCCCACCTGCAGTTGCGGGAGATATAAGAACACAAATAATCCGTGATCCAAAAGACCGTAAACGATTTAAAGCTGTAACAGATACAGACGAAGGTAAATATGCAAGAACTATATATCATTGTATTGCAAGTTACGGAAATTATACGCTTGTAAGAGTAAGGTTAAAAACCGGAAGAACACATCAGATTCGTGTACATATGAAATATTTAGGATGTCCGATTGTAGGTGATTCTATTTATAATAAAGTTGACCCTATTTTTCCAGATGCAACTCTTATGCTTCACTCAAAGCTTTTACAAATTACACTTCCTGGCGAACAAAAACCACACACATTTATAACACCAACTCCAAAACGATTTTTAGAGCTCGAAAAAAAATTAAAACAGATGTATAACAAAAAAGAATTTACAGAATGAGTGAATTGCAAATTAAAATCTTACATAAACCAGATTCTCAAAAGCCTTTTGTAATTATAGATAAGCCCGCTGGACTTCCTTCGGCACCATTGAGTGAAAATGATACAAATAATGCTTTCTGGCAGGCAGCTAACCTTTTTCCACAATTGCTTGACGTTCAAGGTAAAAAGTCTATAGAACACGGTTTATTACACAGACTTGATACTGCTACTGCTGGACTTATCATAATTGCAGCAACACAGGAATGCTATGATTTTTTGCAAGGGGAACAGAAGGAGAACAGAATAATTAAGACATATACAGCTGAATGTGAATTGCCACGTCGATTTGCTCTTCGCAATGACGGAAACCGTGCGGTATCTGAGCCTGTAGAAGGGCAAACTTTTAAAATCACATCTTATTTCCGTCCATACGGTCCGGGAAGAAAAGAAGTACGTCCTGTATTCTCAGAAGATTCAGAAACAGCTCTAAAAAAAGTTGAAAAAAAAGTTTTATACACAACAAACATTAAAATACAAAAAATCAACAAGACAAAGAATACAGCTTTAGTTGAATGTACTATAACAAATGGATATCGTCATCAGGTACGCTGTCATCTTGCGTGTTGTGGACTCCCTGTAATAGGCGATATTATTTATAATTCTCAGGCTAAAGAAGACGCGTTAAAAAACAAAAGCACAGAACAAATGCATTTCTGTGCTTCAAAAATTGAATTTGAATACCCGAGAGGAGACTTGAACTCCTATGACCGTAAGGACACTTGGACCTGAACCAAGCGCGTCTACCAATTCCGCCACCCGGGCTAATAAGTAAAATTAATATATCAAAAATAAGGGTTTAAGTCAAACAGCTGTAAAGTCCCACAACAAGAGCAGCAAGAACAGCAATAACAAGAATATACATCCATATTGGAAGACTTCCGTCATAGTTTTTTGAAGTTGTGTGGTTTCTTAGGTTATCGAAGGAGCCCGTTTTAGAAGAACCTAATCCTAAAAGATTTTTTATTCCAAATGAACTTTTTTTACCGGAATTTGGTCTAACTGCATATCCACAGGCTGGACAACCATGTGTAAATTCTTCTGTTCTACCAACTTTTCCACAACGAGGGCAGCGTACAGATGCAAAGAATTTGCCGCAATATTGACAAACTTTATCATTCTGATGTACTTCTTTACCACAGAATTCACAGAAAAATCTCGCTTTTTTAAAACGGTTAATTTTCATCATAGATATTTTGAATTTGTACAATAACAAATGTATTTGTTGGAGTAAGTTTCATTACATTTTGAATAATTACATTGGCTGTTCGAACTTTTATGCTGTCAAAAAATGAGAAACATTCAACAGGCATTTCTTCTTTTACTGTATTTAAATCAGCTTCTTCAAAGAATGAACATGAAAGTGTTTTGCCGTTGTAATCAAAATATTTACCACTAACAAACTTTTTAGTTTCTGGATGTGTAAAAATGAAGTGACCGGTGTTTGGAATAGATGATTCTTCAGTTGCTTGAAGTTCTGTCTCTGATACTGAGGTTTGCTCTTCGACAGGCTCTGGAATCACGTTATTTGCATCAGAGCCCGCATCATCAACTAATATAGCAGTAAACTCTTCAAATTCAGAAAAACATCCGTTAACACCAAGAATACGTGCTTTTTCTTCATCTTCTTTAGAAACTGGGGTAGGTTCATAAAGATAAATCTCTACATTATCACCGCCAATTCCACTTTTAACAAATTGTACAAGAGTTTTCCAATGACGAGGGTATTCTGAAGAACTAACAACAATTAAATCGGGCCTTATTTCTTCAATATTGTCTAAAGCTTTTAAAAGCCATTTATAAATTATTGTATCGTAAGATGCTTTTTTTAGAATATCATCGAGAGTAGAATATACTTTTTCGTCTTCAGAAATAATCAGCGCTTTCATACAGAAAACCTTATTTTAATTAATTACTCAGTTCCAAGATTTACTACTGTATAATCATAAATTGTCCAGATTCCTTCACGCTGGCGAACCTTATATGTATAACGTTTCTTTTCGCTGAAGTTTGGATACTTAAACCATTCAATTACGGTTACAGTTCCTTCAGTAGGAGAGTAGGTTGTTTTTTCAATCTGGAAGCGTTCTGGAACAGCAATAATATCGTTTTCAATTCTAGACTGCATTAAGTCTGCTTTGAAAGATTCAATCATTCTGGCACGTTCCTGAGCAGAAACTGTAACATATTTTTTGCTCAAAGCAGAATTTCTTTTTAATAAAGATTCAACATCCATGTAAAGGAAGTACTGATCCCAAAGTGATTTTTGTCTTGCAATAATTGTCTGTTCAACAACCTTATCAGGACTGATTTCCTGAGGTTTCAAAATTTCAGCAGAAGATTCTTTTACAGGAACATATGTTGAAGAAGCTGCAGAAGTAGAAGGTCTAATTTCCAATGTAAGTCGGTTAGAATTAAGCTTTATATATTTTGATTTGTAAAGTTCAGGATAAAAACTCATCTCAAGATAATAAACAGATGGGTCTTCAACTTTTATATAATCTTTAACATTTTCAATAAATGAATATTCTTCGCCACCTTCAAGAGCAATCTCACGGAAATATACAGTTCTGTTAGTTGTACGTTTTTCAATAACAGAATCTGTCATTTCAAGGGCGCTGTTTTTTACTGTATAAGCATAAAAATCAAGACTGAATGCTCTGTCATCTGCAAGCTTAAAACGCAGAGTATCTGTACCGTTATTTTTGATTGTAATATGTACATCAATAGGATTGTCGTCATTCATTCCTGGATAGTAAATTGAACGGTTGTAATATTTGATTGAAACAGAAGCATCAGAATAATCCTGAACTGTAGATTCCTGTGCAAACAATGACTGTCCAAAAAGACAAAGAACTGTTATAATAAATGAAAGTTTACGGATTTTCAACGTATTCTCCTTAAAACCTTTTTAATATTGCCGTACCAAAAATACAGCAAATTGTTTCTTATATATTATATATAATTTATCGGTATTTTGTAATGAAATCATTATCATCTTCTGTTAATAATTTTCTTCATAATTGGAAAGATTTTTCTAGTGCTGCAGATACAATAACTTCGTCTGACGTTGAATTCCCGGTACAAATTAGCGGAACGCATGGAAGTTTATTTACATATTTTTTAAATGAACTTAATAATACTGCAAGATATAAAACCCTGCAAAAAGTTCAATACAGCAATTCAAGCAAAAAAACAGTTGGATATAATAGTTTTTCACAGGATTATCTTATAGTTGTGCCTGGCGAATTTGAAATGAATAATCTTGCAGAAGATATTAACGCCATTTTTCCAGAAGCACAGGTTTTTCTTTTTCCAAGCTGGGGAACAATTCCATATAGAGCAGCGGCCAAAGGTTCCGTTGTTTTTGGACAAAGAGCCGGATTTCTTTCAAAATTACTTGAACAACAAGTTTTTACTGCCAGTCAGAATCCCAGAGTTTTTATAATTACACAACGTTCTTTTATGAGTCCGCTGCCTCCACCTGAATATACAAAAGGCTTTTCGTTTACGCTAAAAAAACAAGATTCAATTGATACTGTAAAAATCGCTCAAAAGCTTTCAGAAATTGGTTATACAAGAGTTTCCAGAGTCAATGTAAGGGGTGAGTTTAGTCTTCGTGGTGAAGTTCTTGATATTTTCCTACCGCTTGAAGAAAATCCTGTTAGAATTGTTTTTGATTTTGACACAATTGAATCAATTAAAGAATTTGAAACAGATTCACAAATTACATTAAAAACTCGTGATAAAATTACAATTTGTCCTACAAAAGAAGTTTTATGGACAGATGAATTTGTAGAAAGGCTCCAATATAAGCTTGAAGAATATCAAAAAAGTGCAGTTTCTTCTAATACAGAAAACTCCGGAATAATTAATGAACATATTCATCTGCCGTTTACTGAACATGCCCTGCAATATCAGGAAATGATGCTTGATGAACTTAAAGTAAAAAAAGAAACAGAAGGCGAGGAGTTTTATTATAGTCTTTTATGGGATAAACAATATTCAATTCTTGATTATATAGATTCACAAACTTTTGTTTTATTTTATGATTATGACAGAATTATAAATGCAGAATTGGCAATTAATCGTGAATATACAGCAATGTATCGTAAGACAAAAGAACAAATTCCTGTTCTTCCGCCAGATATGATGCTTTACGAATTAAATCATTTGTTAGAAAAAGTATTAAATAGTCTATATTTTAAGACAGTTGCAGATGAAGATAATGATAAAATTACAAAAATAGTATTAAAAACAGAACCTTCTCGTAGTTTCTTTGGAAATTTAAATTACATGAAGGAAGAACTTACAAATCTTCAGAATGATGGCTGGAATATTATAATTTTTACAGATAACGATAACCAGCAGCTTCGTATTCATGAAATTTTTAAAGAATGGACAGACATAGAGCCTGATGGTACAAAAAAACCGGTTCAACTTATTCCAAAAGCAATTTCAGCCGGTTTTAATATTCCTGAAATTAAGCTTTTGGTAATTCAGGAAAATGAGATTTTTGGCCGCAGAAAGTATGTTGCAAAATCAGTAAACAAGGCTAAGTCTCAGGTAATAGATACATTTGTTGAACTGAATCCCGGAGATTATATTGTTCATGTAAACTGGGGAATAGGGCTCTTTCATGGAATTGAGCGCGTAAAATCGCTTGGTAATGAACGCGATTACATTAAGCTTGAATACGCAGATCAGGAATTTGCTTTTGTCCCGATTGAACAGGTAAATCTTGTTCAACGCTACATTGGAAACGAAGGTGGAAAACCTCGCCTTGACCGTATTGGTTCAAAATCCTGGGAAAACCGTAAAAGTAAAGTTCAAAAGGCAGTAGAAGATCTTGCACAAAAACTTATTGATTTGTATTCAAGACGAAAGGCAAGCGTAGGGTATGCTTTTCCAAAAGAAAAGGAATGGCAGAGTGCTTTTGAAGCCGCTTTTCCATATGAAGACACTCCGGATCAGATTACAGTAACAGAAGAAGTAAAAGCTGATATGGAAAAGCCTGTTCCAATGGATCGACTGATATGTGGTGACGTTGGCTATGGTAAAACAGAAATTGCCATGCGTGCAGCTTTTAAGGCAGTTATGGGCGGTAAACAGGTTGCATTTCTGGCTCCAACAACAATTCTGGCAGAACAACATTATGAAACTTTAATCGAACGCTTTAAGAATTTCCCTGTAAAGATTGCCCGCCTTAGCCGTTTTGTTCCAGCTGCAGAGCAAAAGAAAATCCTTTTTAAACTTTCTGTGGGCGAGCTTGATATTCTTGTTGGAACTCACCGCATTATTCAAAAGGACGTTCATTTTAAAAATCTTGGACTCATGATAATTGATGAAGAGCAGCGTTTTGGTGTTAAAGACAAAGAACGTCTTAAGGAAATGAAAAACAACGTAGACTGTCTTACAATGTCTGCAACACCAATTCCACGTACACTTCATATGAGCCTTTTAAAAATCCGCGATATGAGTCTTTTGACAACACCACCACAGAATAGGCAGGCAATTGAAACTGTAATTGACGAATTTAACGACGACAGGGTAGCGGCTGCCATAAGACAGGAAATGGACCGGGGAGGGCAGGTTTTCTTTTTACATAACAGGGTAGAGTCCTTGCTGGAAGTTCGTCAGCGCATTGAGCGAATTGTTCCAGAATGTCTTGTTGATGTTGCTCATGGACAAATGACAAGCAATGAACTTGATGATATTTTCCACCGTTTTAAGATGGGTGGTTTTCACGTGCTTATTGCAACAACAATTATAGAAAACGGAATTGATATTCCAAATGTAAATACAATTATCATTGACCGTGCCGATATGTATGGAGTTTCACAGCTTTATCAGTTGCGTGGCCGTGTTGGACGAAGTGACAGAAAAGCTTATGCATATTTGCTTTATCCAAAAGACAGAGCCTTGAGTGAAGTTGCAATGAAGCGCCTTCAGGTAATAAGTGATTTTACAGAGCTTGGAAGCGGCTTTAAGATTGCCATGAAAGATATGGAAATCCGCGGTGCCGGAAATCTTTTAGGAAAAGATCAGTCAGGTGATGTATATGCAGTAGGATTTGATTTATATATGCGACTCCTTAATGAAGCAGTAAATCGTCTTACAGCGCAAAAAGATTACAAGCCAGACAGCGAAGTTCTTATGGAGCTTGAATACACAGGCTACATTCCAGACACTTATGTAACTGTTCCTCAAATTAAGATGGAAATTTACAAGAAAATTGCTTCGATTACTACAGATGCAGAATTTGAATCAATAGTAACAGAGCTTTCTGACCGCTTTGGACCAATTCCAGATGAAGTTTCAAGTCTGCTTGCCCTTGCAGAAATAAGAATTATCTGTGGTAAGCTTTCAATAAAATCTTTGCGCGAAAAGCAGGGCGAAGTAAAGGTTGAATTTGGCAATACAGAAAACTTTTCAATTGATAAATTTATGAAGCTCTTAAAAGATAATCCTGGAACTATAAGACTTAATCCAACAATGCCAAATGTGATGTTTATAAAGCTTGGCAAGATTGGCCTTAAAGAAAAATCAGAATTTATTCGCGAAAAACTTAGCCAATTGGCATAAATAAGATATAATAGTCTAAATGCAGGAGGAGTATTATGAAGAAAAATCTTTTCAAATTTAGTTTTATTTTAATTTTGGCAGCACTTTTAACAGGATGTCCTAAAACTGTAGATAGTCCAAAAAATGTTGATAATCCCGAAAAAACGGAAGAACCAAAAAAAGAAAACGAGCCGCCAAAAACAGAAATTTCCTTAACATTAACAGAAAAAATTGCTGCAGCTACAACAAGCATAGATTTTGAAAATGCTCAAATTGAAGAAGATGCCGTAGTTTCAAAAGCAATTATCATTAAAAATCTTGATTTGAAAGGAAAAAAGCTCACACTTGAAGCTTCAGGCATTGAATTACAGAACGTTAAAAATGCCGTGATTGTAGTAGATAAAAAAGTTGGAGAAGGGGATGTTACCCTTACAGAATGCTCGTCTATTACAAAGCTCGAGATTTACGGTGGCGGTTCAAACAGTATTCACATTAATAAATCAAATATCGCTTCTGTAGAAGTAAAGAAAGACAATGTTCGCGTTGCTCTGGAAGAAGCTTCTAAAATTGAAGCAGTGGTTGTACAAGCCGCAAATACAAAAATTGAATCTGAAGAAACTATTATAATTAAAGAAATATCTGTAAGCGAAGTTGTAGATAAAATTACAATCAAAGGTGGAACTGTAGAAAAGGTTCAGGTAGTGCCTGTTGAAAACAATCAAGCATCTGCAGGCCAAAGCGAGACTTCCGAAAAAACACAAATCGTAATTGATGGTAAAACAGAAGTAAAAAGTGTTGAGGGAACAAATGATGTTCAATTAACAAAAGAAGCTTTTCAAAGTGGCGCAAATGTAGTTGTAAAGGCTACTGTTCCAGTTGTTACTTATTATGATGAAACTATTGTTTTCCTCTCAAACGGAGATACTACTGGTACTGAATTTGAAGATGAGGATGTTTATTATGAATATGTTTTTGATTATGAATCAATGATTCAAAAAATCAATGATATGCATGTCAAAATAAAATTATATAAGCTTCAAGATTGCATAAAGTGTTTTATGTATGCTGTTTTTCCTGATCAAGGCCCTTATGTAATGGAAATTGAAGATGAAATTAATGCAAGTACTTTTATAAATGAAAATACATTTACTTTTAAAGAGATGTATGATGGAAACTTTGTATTAAAATCTGCAGGACTTATAAAAGGTAATCCTTCGGATGATGAAGATTTAAATGATAGAGCCATACTTGAATCTCCAGTATATGATGAAGAATTTAATATAAAAGATTGTGGAATTCCTGAAATAATTAAATTACCAGTTTCTCCATATAAACCTAAATTTACTGTTACACCATCTTCAGAAGGAAATATTATTACTCTTACATTTAATGACAGTAATGATGATACTAATCCTAATAAATATATTTCAAGTGCAATCTGGATTCATCAAGGTACAAAACAAAATGGTAAATGGATTTTTAATCTTGATAATCTGATTTTTTATAATGATCAAAATAAAGAGAAATCCGTGACTTACCTCGATTCTTTTGTAACACCAGGAAAAGAATATGCATATTTCTTTCAGGTACAAAGTTATAATACTGTAGATGAAGAAGATTATATAACAGTAACTGCAAATGGTGGCAAGGGGGAAATTGAATTTTCCGCAGAAAATTCTACATCAGATAATGGTATTAAACTTACAATATCTGATGCTTTGTATTTAGATGGATTTAATACAAACAACCCAATTTTCAGATATTATGAAAACGAAGAAGATGAAGATGCATTCAATGCAAAAATTGAGCATTTTAAAACAGATGATGGAAAGCTTCTTCCAATCGTAGACTATTATACAGCTAAAGGTACAAGTTATACTTATAAAGCAAAATATGAATTCTGGAAAAATGAACCACATATAATTTATAGTCCAATTATTAATCCTTGTACAATAAAAGCTGATGTAGGAGTTGGCGAACCAAAAATTACAAATAATGTATCTGGAAGTGTAGTTGATGATTGTCCTATTGAAGTAACTTATGAAGATGGACAAATTATACAAAGATCTGTAAAACTATTTACATTTGATGAGCCACCTCAAATTGGAGTAAATCAATTAGTTGATAATGCAACCTATAATATTACATTTACTTATGAATATTCTTATCAAGATGGTGACACTCATGTAACAGAAATAAATGGAGTTATGTACGACACAATTAAATCAGAGGCAATGATTAAACGAAATAATATTTCTGACTGGACAAGATATTCAAATCCACATACTTATAAATATACCCAATATAATGTATTTATAAGATATTCTAATAAAATTGAATATGAATATTTTTCAAATGAAGAGTTACCAGGAATGGCAGATATTATCAGATAAATATTAAGAATTCTTAAATAAGGCGGTTAAATCCCTAAAAAATCCTCAAAAACAGGGCCTTTAACCGCCTTTTTTCAACCTTTTCGTCCATTATATTACTACTCATAACGCATATTCTGTCTACCAATAGATGTATTTTTTTTAATATTTATAAAGTATACTGCACTATTATGATTTAATTTAAGAGAAAAATAGTTTTATGCGCACGACATTCCTCTTCGTCCTTGTCGGGCGTGTAAAACTATTTTTCTCTTTACATAAATTAAATATCAGAACACTTTATAAATCTTATATTTACCGTTAAGATATTCATTTGTTTTGCCGTCATCTTCGTATAGTTCAAAAGGTTCGCAATTTCCATTTGAATCTGGGAAGCGTAATGTTATTGTTTTATTATCTTGATCTAAAGGTATGACTGTACCTGCTTTTACAAACAAAGGTATTTTTGTAATATCTGCATTGCAGGTAATCCATTTTCCGCCTTCTATTATTTGATTTGTCCACCAGTCATACCAGCTGCAATCAGAAGGCAGATATACTTTGATAAACTTTTCAGCATTAATTTGATTTCCCTGTTTATCGTAATACATTGGTTGTATAACCGGACAAACCATAATATTCGGGCCAAACATAAACTGAGTGCATATATCTATACAATTAGCATCATTAAATTGCGTAAATAAAGGTCTTATAAACTGTTCATCATCTTTCCATATGCTTGCGGCAACAGAATAAATATATGGTAAAAGTTTATAACGCAACTTTATAAAATTAACTATTGTTTCATAAAATACATTATTTTCTTTGTTTTCGAATGCCCAGGGTTCTCTACGACAATCTGTTCCATGTGCTCTAAGCATTGGCAGGAATGTTCCTAATTGGAACCACCTCGTATAAAGCTCTTTATAACCGTTATTTTCAATTGTATTATCATAATCTCCATTCCAATACCAGTTTATTCCTTTTTTTACAAAGAAACCGCCAATATCAAAAGTCCAGTATGGAATGCCTGAAAGACTGAAATGAATAGCAGCAAGCATCTGATTTTGTAATGTTTTCCAGGTAGCACTTGTATCACCAGACCATAGAGTAACACCATATTTTTGACTGCCTAAAACACCGCTTCTTGTAAGAATTATCATGCGCCGTTCAGGGAAATCCTGCTTTTGCCCTTCGTACATTCCCATTGCATGATAAAATCCATACGAATTAGATTTTTCTAAAGGCATTGAATCAGAAGCAGCCTGTACATATTCATTAAATTGAATTTCTTCAGGAGGGCATGTTAAATGATTCCATTCGGGAGTCATTGGTTCACTAGAATCACACCACCAGCTTTCTACACCAAAATTAGCGAGTCCTTCCCTAGCCTGTTTCCAGTAAAGTGCCCTCGCCTTTTTATCAAAGGAATTACAAATATTCTGACCATTTAAAAGGCATTTTTGTTCATACATTTCTTTATAGTTATCGCATTTTTCATTCATGCTTGGCCAGATTGAAATCATAAAATGAACATTATCTTTTGAAAGTGCTTCAATCATTTTTTCTGGCTGTGGGAATCTTGATTTATCGAAGGATTTTTGTCCCCACATTCCATCTTCCCAGCTGAGCCAGTCAAGTACAATGCAGCTTAAAGGAATATTTCGCTTTTTAAATTCTTTAACAGTATCTAATATTTCGTTTTGAGTTTCATAACGTTCCTGTGACTGAACATATCCGAATGCCCATTTTGGTGGAAGCGTTGCTTTTCCAGTTATTTTGCGCATTCTTTTTACAATATCTGCTTTGTGTTCCGGTGAAATAAAAAAATAATCAAGATAATAATCAGCAGTTGTATAAAAATATGCATTATTTAAAAAGTTTTGCAATCCTTTAAAAGATTTATTTTGTTCAATTCCTTTAAAAATAGCTGGACTTTTTGTTGAAAAAAGAATTCCATATTCTTTGCTCGAAACAAAAAATGGAATTGCAATTTTTTTATTAGCCTGATTAAGATATTGAGTAGAATGACTTAAATCCCATAATCCGTGTTCTGCTTGTCCTAATCCAAAAATCTTTTCATTTTCTTCAAGTATAAAATTTAGTTTTGTATGATAAAGTGTTTTATCAAAAATTTTATCTGCAGAAAGGATGCGTTTTTTTATACCATCGGCAGTTTTTATTTCTTCAGTTTTTATCTGGCCTTCACATTTAAAAGAATCAAACTTTTCAAGAATATGACTTTCATAAGGCGTTTCTCTGAAAAGTACCTGTTCAATTCCATCATTATTTTTTATAAAGCTTACAGAACTATTTTGTCTGATTATTTTACATTTAAGTTGTTTTGTAAAAATAAAAATTTCATTTTCATTTTCTAATATATCGTAATTACAAGTTTCAGAAGCTTTGAGAAATTCTTCATCCTGATGAATATTAAATTCGTCATCACATGTAAAAGATACTCTAAAAACATCATCACAAAATATTTGTATACGTAAGATTCCAGATTCTGAAATTAAATAAACTGAGTTATTATCTTTTTTAATTTGAGTAATACACGCGTTTTTTGGTTTTATTGGAGTAAGCATGATTTTTTCCTTAGAAAAGTATTACAGCATTCCGGAAATCTGTTCGCCTGTAACAGGTCTTGAAAAATAAAAGCCCTGTTGTATATCACAGCCTACAGATTTTAGGAATTCACTTTGCTGAGAGGTTTCAACACCTTCACATAAAGTTGTTATATCAAGCTGATGCGTCATATTAATAATATTTGAAATAATTACGCGTTCTTTTTGATGAAGGTTTTCTGTTTGCAAAAAGCATTTATCCATTTTAATAATATCAATTGGAAGTTCGCTCAAAAGATAAAGCGACGAATAGCCGGAACCAAAATCGTCCATCGAAACTTTAAAACCCATCTCATGGAATGTTCTAATAAATTTCATTGCTTTGGCAGTATCGGCCATGCAGACTGTTTCTGTAATTTCAAATTCAATATATTTTGTAGGAATCTGGAATTTTTGCAGCAGTTTTTTTATGTAATTAATTATATCAAGCTTTTTAAAATGTTGTCGTGAAACATTTATTGAAATTGGAACGCAGTTTAATCCTTTATTAATTCTATCATATATGAATTTGAAAACTTCTCTGTACATAAAGTAATCAACTTCTATTATTTGTCCACTTCGTTCAATAATGGGTATGAACTGATCTGGCTGAATTATTGTTCCGTCAGGCTTTTTCCATCTTACAAGAGCCTCTGCTCCACTAACCTGTCCTGTTATTGAATCGACTTTAGGTTGATAGTACGGAATGAGTTCTCCGTTTGAAATTGCAGAATCGATTGTTGAAAGAATCTCAATTTCATGATTAATCTGCGATGCCATTTCTTCACGGAAAATAACTACCGATTCTTCTGTATTATTTTCACGGGCAATTTTTCTTGCAAGATTACAGTTTGAAATTACTGTTTCGGCATCGATATTTGAATTGGCTTTTGTTATAAAATAAACTCCTGTACAAATACGCAGACGATTACATTTGTATTTTAATCTGAGTTCATTTTCTATGAGCATGTTTCTTGTACAAATCTGCTGGTGCAAAATATCTTCATCATGAATATCGTAAACTCCAACGGTTACCATATTATCTGAAACGACTCGTGAACCATATAAAAAATTATCTTTATTGCTGCTTAAAAGCTTTGCATAATCGGCAAGAAGTTCGTTTCCTGTTTTATAACTATAGGTGTCGTTAAAATATTTAAAATGCTTAATATCACTGTAATCTATGGCAATTATTTCATCTGTAATATTGTCAATTAAAGATTGGAGTTTCGGGACAAATTCTTCATAGCTGTCAAGGCCGGTTAGCGTATCTTTCAATTATTTACCTCAGACTTTTTATTATATAAATATTATAACTTAGAACAGTCATTTTTACAAATAAAATCTTATATTAAAAATTGTTTTATAATGTGAAAAATATTTACCCGCGAACAATGAGGACGAAAAGGAACATCGTTGGCAGATAAATATTTTTCACTCAATAAAGTTTTAATATAATAATGTTTGTAACATTCACATTTTTTTGATTGTTTTATATAATGAAAGGACATAAACAGGAGTTATTATGCGAAAGGCTTTATTTTTATCTGGGATTATATTTGTTTTATTTCTTATTAGTTGTGGTGGATATTATTATGATGATGAGGATTATTATAAATCAGATTGGGAAGAAACTGAAGGATATGTAATATCAACAGAAGACTATAATGAACGTACAGGAAAAACAACAACAATTGATGAATTTATTGAAGGATCACATCCCAAAGACAAAAAAATTGCCGTACAATATAAGCATAAATATGATAAATCAAGGACAAGCAGGCTTTATTGTGAATTCTTAGTAAAGACAGTTCAAGATGATATTGATAAAGGAATTGTACAAGAATTTGTAACTGATAAAAACAAATCTGATGATTTTACAATAACTAAAAAAATGGATAATTCACATACTGGTTTTATTTTTTACTGTGATGATGAATATGTTTATGTAATCAATAATCTTTATTCATTAAATTATGTTGAACATGATGATGATGATCCAAAAAATAAAGCCGAATGTAGATTTGAAATATCAATTACAGGAATAAAGCAACCAATTAAGATTGATATGGATTATTATACTTCAAAAGAAAATAAACCTTATTAAGTCCCTTCGATGGTTCGACAAGCTCACCAACCGTGGGTTAATACAAATCTTTCTTTCTGTAATTAATACTCATAAGCAGGCCCATGCAGGTCATTACGGTAAGTAGTGATGAACCTCCGTATGAAAGGAACAAAAGAGGAATTCCGGTAATAGGCATAATTCCCATAACCATTCCGACATTAATAAAAAAGTGGAAGGTTAACATTCCAAACACTCCGGATGCTATGTATGTTCCGTAACGGTTCGGGCAGTGTCTTATAATCATCAAAATGCGGATAAAAATACATAAATATAAAGAAAAAACTATACAACCGCCTAAAAATCCAAACTCTTCAGAAAGAATACTAAAAATAAAGTCGGTGCTTTGTTGTGGTAAAAAACGATAGTGGCTTTGGGTTCCGTTTAAATATCCCTGCCCTACTGGTCCACCTGCACCAATTGCAATTTTTGATTGTATGATATTCCAGCCTGAACCAAGTGGGTCTGTATAAGGATCCATAAATACAATTAGACGCTTTATCTGATAATATTTAAGAACCTTTGAAAAGCCTAAAGAACCAATGAGCGATAATGCTATGATTGAAAAGCCATAAGAAATCCAAATCATATATCGTGGAAAATGAAAATATCTTCTTAAAATCAAGCTTACAGAAGCAATAAAAAACGCTGTAAAAATTAGGATTATGCGGAATTTTGTATTTGTTAAAATTGTTATGATTGCATAAGGATGAGAAGCTATTTCGGAATTCCAAACAGGAAGAATAGCAAATACAATTGTAAGTAAACCAAATGTTAATACATAAAGAATATATCTTAACGGAATATCTGCAATGAAGCACATAAAAAGGAAAATAGGAATATATACACTTGCTGTTCCCATATCTGGCTGAATTAAAATTAAACCCATTGGAAGCATCATTATTCCTGTTGCAATAATAAATCTTTTAAGCTGATTTTCATTTTTACTGTTATCAAGATATCGTGCAAGATATAAGATAAAAAAGACTTTACCAAATTCCGAAGGCTGAATTCCAAATTCACCTATACCAATCCAGCTGCGTGCACCATTTACCAGACGTCCAAAAATCCTTGTATATATTAATACTACAATAAGACCAATATAAAACCAGGGAGAAAGATTTTCGAGCCTTCTGTAATCATAAAGTGTCATTATTATAAGAAATACAAAACCAATTGCAGCCCAGATAATCTGTTTTTTATATTCGTTTGTAACAGAAACACCTTCTGAGTTTATACTTGAAGAATAAATGAACATTACGCCTAATGTAACAAGAATAGCAATTACGAGTATAAGAAAATAATCAAACATTGATAAAACTTTATTTTTCATATTTCTACTCCATTCTTCCCTGATTACTATTTTGTTCAAGTAAATATGCAAAACCAAGTTCATGAATTGCTTCATCAAAAGTTTGATTTGCAAAATATCCCTGGATAATACAGTTTGTACAATATGGTGCCCACCATTCCCAGGTATTGCAGGCCTCTACAATAGTTGCGACACAAATTCTTTCTTCTGGTGGTGCATCATAAGGTGCATAAGCTACAAGCCAGGAATGCCAGCTTTGACCTTCTTTTCTGTTTGCATTACTGTATGGTTCAACTTCGGCAGTACCAGTTTTACAGGCAATTTGAACAATCTTATTATTCATAGGATACTGAGGAGTTCCATCTGTAACTGTATAACGAAGTGCTTCCTGTATTTCTTTCCATACAGCATTATCAATTGTTGATTCTGTTAATACTGAAGGTTTTACTTCTTGAATAATTTCATCAGTAACCGGGTCGCGTACTTCTTTTAAAAGATGTGGTTTATAAATAACACCTTCATTACTAACCATTGCAATCATATTTGCAAGCTGCAGAGGTGTTGCTTCCATGTAGCCTTGTCCGATAGAACAAGACATTGTATCTCCACCAACCCACTTTTCATGATATTTTTTCTGTTTCCATTCAGCTGTAGGTACAAGACCCGAAACCTGGCTTGGCAAATCAATTTGAGCACTTTGACCAAAACCAAATTCCTTTGCGTACGAAGCTATTTTTTCAATACCAAGATAATCTCGTCCAATTGTCCAATAATAAACGTCACACGATTGTGCCATTGCATTTTTAAGATCCAGCCATCCATGACCCGTTTTTACGTGACAATGGAAGGTTCTGCCACCATAATACATGCTTCCTTTACATTCAATGGGTTTTGAAGAAGAAAAAGCCTTTTCCTGAAGCATTGCAGCACTCATTACTATTTTAAAAGTAGAAGCCGGAGGATAAGATATTTGAACTGCACGGTTTATAAGCGGTTTGGACGAATCATTTAAAAGCTTTGCATAAAGATTTCCGGCATCATCAGAAGTAAAAAGGTTTGAATCATAGTTAGGATACGATACCATTGCAAGAATTTCACCAGTAGTAGGTTTTAGAACTACGCTTGCTCCTACTCTTTCTCCTAAAGAATCTTCAACAAGCTGTTGAATTCTTGAATCAATTGTCAGTACAAGTTTTTTACCCATTTCGGGTGGTTCTACAATTGGTGTATCAGAAATTATTCTTCCATGAACATCAACTGTTGCAAGTTCACGTCCATTTTTACCCTGCAAAAGTTCGTCATATTGCTTTTCAATTCCAGTTTTTCCAACAACACTTGTATTTGTATAACCTTTGTTATAAAGAACTGTCATTTCATCCTTATCGATATCACCTACATAACCAATGATATGTGAAAGAGAAAGTGTTGTATAAGTATAATTTCTAACTGGTTTTGAAACCCAGGAAACTCCTGGTAAATCAGAAATGTTTTCGGCAATATTTGAAATTATATTAAAAGGTACGTTTGTTTTTACCTGAATTGTAGAATAAGATCTGCGTACACTTTTTGGAATTTTTGCATCTATTGCTTCTTTTGTTATTCCAAGATATCCGGCAAGCTTTAACATAACAGTGTCATATTTTGCAGAAGGAATTTCACCGGGAATAACTTCTACCGCAAAACTGTCGTTGTTAGTTACAAGTGCCATATCGGCATTACGGTCAAAAATTTCTCCGCGAGAAGCAGGTAATGTACTTATTTGACTTGAAATAGTTTTTGATTGTATTTTATATTCTTCTCCGTTTGTAATCTGCATAGTGAATAAACGGAGTATATAAATAACAAAAACAAAACAGGTAATAAAAAAGAGGATTATAACTTTTCCATTTTTCGAAATATTGTTCGACTGATTAAACATTATCAATCATATCCTTTGTATCATGAATAGAAAGCTGCCTCTTATAAAATGACAGGAACTTAAAGACAACAGGAGCCAGAATAATGTTTGAACAGAATTCAAACAAAAACTCGTAAGATATGATGCTGTAAATATTTAAGAAAAGCTTTGGAAAAAATAAAGAAATTAAAAATATAAGAAGCTTTTTCGTAAGAGTTGCAATTCCAACAGAAGCCATAGGAATTACAATTCCAGAAATAATAATTGTGTTTGAAAAAATACCTGTAATATAACCAATTATAGTTCTGAATATACAGTTAAAGCCAAGAGGAACTCCGGTAATAAAATCAAGAAAAATACCCGAAATAAAACCTGAAATTTCTCCGTATAACTTTCCGTTTAAGAGTGCAAAATAAATACAACAAATTAAAACAAGGTCAGGAACAACAAGTAAAAAAGAAATATTTGATAATATTGAAGATTCAATAATAGTTGCAGAAAAAAGAATCAATGTGCTTATAAAAAGTGATTTTATCATTGTTCGTCCACCTTTCTGTCATTGAGCTGTTTCTGATTCACGACAATAACATTTTCAAGACGTGAAAAATCAATTATAGGAATAAGTTCAATATTAAGCGAAGAGTTATAATCAAGACTGGTTATTTTTGAAATTGTGCCAATCGGAATATCTTTAAGATAATTGTCATTTTCACCGGAAGTAACGATTATATCGCCGTAAGAAAGCTCACTGGCAACATTTTTTCTGATATATTGCAAAAGTAATGGTTTATCTTGACTTCCTGTACCGTTTACAAGTCCAAGATCGCGCTGATTCTGGATTCTTGCAGAAACAATATAATTTAAATTATATACAGGCATTACTTGACTTGTAAAAGTTCCAACCTGAATAACTTTTCCAACAAGACCTCTGTTTCCATTTTGAAAAGCAATAACAGGCATATTTTTTTTGATTCCATTTACACTGCCCTTATCGATTGTAAGATAAGTGTAAACATTATCAAAATCGCGGGAGATAATTTGTGCCGGATAATTTTTTTCATCAAGAGAAACAGAAAAATCAAGCTGTTCACGAAGTCTTTCATTTTCTTTTCTTATATCAGCATTTGAACGCTGCATCTGTTCATAGTTTTCAAGCTTTAAAACAAGATCATTATAGTCTTTTTTTAATTGTTTAAGCTCTTTTACAGCAGAAAAAGTTTCGCCGATTCCATGAGTTACAAAGTGTACGCCTTTTTCAACAGTTGAAATTGCAGAAAAGCCTATTTTTTTTAGATTTAGAATAAAGCCGCCGCTGCTAAAATTCAGAATTACATTTGAGAGTAATAATAACCCGATGAGGAGAAATTCTGGAAATCTGAATCTAAAACCGTTCTGTTTTTTAGACATCTTAAGACCTTTTATAAAGCTGCTTAGTTTATAAAACTATTCATTAAGGCTGTCATAAATAGAACGTTCTGATGACATATTCTTAAAGAGGCTGAAAGCTTCTCCGGCACCAAGTGCTACACATTCAAGAGGTTTTTCAACAAGAATTACCGGAACGCCAGTTTCTTTAGAAATAAGACGAGGAAGTTCACGTAACATAGAACCGCCACCTGTCATTACAATACCGCGTTCAATAATATCTGAAGCAAGCTCTGGAGGAGTTTCACTTAATACAATCTTAATTTCATCAACTATTTTATTTACAGGATCTTTAAGCGCTTCACGAACTTCTACACTGTCAATTTCAAGACGGCGTGGAAGACCTGTAATTGCATCTGTTCCTTTAAGCTCCATTTTTTCAATTGTTTTTTCAGGAGCAGCATTTCCAATCTGGATCTTAAGTCGTTCTGCAGCAGGCTGACCAATTATAAGGTTATGAACACTTCTTACGTGCTTTACAATTGCTTCATCAAATTTGTCACCGCCAATACGGATTGAGTGAGTAACAACCATGCCTCCAAGAGAAATAACGGAAACTTCTGTTGTACCACCGCCAATATCGCAGACCATGTGTCCTGCAGGTTCATAAATTGGAATCTTTGCACCAATAGCAGCTGCAAGCGATTCAGGAATTACTTCTACTTCCTTGGCACCAGATTTTAGTGCTGCTTCAATAAGTGCACGTCGCTCTACATCTGTAACGCAGGAAGGAATACCAATTTTCATTCTTATTGATTTGAACATCTGATGGCGCGGGATAATCTTTTGAATGAAGTATTTTATCATTTTTTCTGTGCTGTCAATGTCTGCAATAACACCGTCAGCCAGAGGTCTGATTGCAATAATATTTCCAGGTGTACGGTCAAGCATTCGTTTTGCTTCGGAACCAACGGCTACAGTCTTCTTTGTTCCGCGTTCAACGGCAATAACAGAAGGCTCATCAACGACCATACCTTTATCTTTTACATATATGAGGGTATTACAAGTACCAAGATCGATACCAATATCGGTAGAAAATTTGTCAAAAAATCCCATCAAAATCCTCCCATGATTTTTTGCGATTTATTTTTTTAATTAATATATTATACAACTATTTTAATAAATAATAAAGAATATTCTTATTATAATTAACATTATTCAGATAATTTTTTTAATGCACCAGCATGATTCGGTTGAATTTTTCGTGCTTTCCTCCATTCTGCGCGAGCTGCTACAAGATTTTCCTGTTTTTCATAAATAAGACCAATTCCATAATGTGCATCGGCAGAGTTTTCGTCTTTTTCTAATACAGAATTAAATTGTTCAAGAGCATTATCTAAATCTTCAGTATCGATGTAAATATTTCCTAAAAGAAGTCTGCTTTTGAGAATGATTTCGTCATTTGAACTGTTATTTATAATTCTAAAAAGATATTGTGTAGCAGCCCCATTTTCGCCTGCTTTATAATATTGTTCTGCAATGCTAAGTAAAAGAAAATCCGATTCCCTTACAAGAAGTGCTTCTGTAAAAGCAGAAATACTTTCGTAAGTCTGACCTAAAGCTGCATAGCTTAAACCCAGGTATTCTGCAATGTCATCGGCATAATAACCGTTCTGGCGAGCAAGTGTAAGATATTTTATTGCTAAATCTGCATAATAATAAGTTGTAATTGTATTTTTATAAAAATATGCTTTTCCAAGCATGTATTGAAGCTGCGGTAATAAAGAATTATTTGCTTCATACATTGCAAGACGCAGATTGTTTATGCTTTCGTCAAGATATTCCTGAACTTCATAAGTATCGATTTGTGAAACAGCCAGATAAAAACAGGCATAACCATAATATGTGAGTGCTGTGTTATTATAAGGCTTATCCTGTAGAAAAACTTTTCCTTGTTCATAAACACTTTTATAATCGCTTTGTGCCCAGCTTTGTTTAATTGTTTTTAGAGTGATTCTGTTTTTATTGTAATTATTTATTAAAAAAACGGTAAGACCTGCTGCTGCAGCAATTAAAATAAGAATTCCAAAAACAAGAAAAATGTTTCTTAAAACATGATTCTTTTTTTTTGCAAAAGTTTTTGACTGTTCGCTACTGTTCTTTTCTTTCATTTTAACAAAAAAACAAACGGGACAATAAGCCGGGTTCTGTCAGTACTAAGTACCATGACCATCTATCCAAACTTTGTGTTATCACAAAGCTTAAGCGGCCTACCCGCAGTATAAGCTCGGAATAACAAACTGCTGCGCGGCCTTGCTCCAAATGAGGTTTACCAGCATTATCTGTTACCAGATAACCGGTGGTCTCTTACACCACCCTTTCACCCTTACCTTTTAAAGGCGGTTTACTTTCTGTTGCACTATCTGTCATCATACTGGGCTATGCAAGAAATTATGCAGCTTCCAGCAGATGCCCGGTTCTTATCCGGCATTTTTTCCGAAGGAGCCCGGACTTTATCTCATAAATTTATCTTATCATCAGGATAAACTTACGCGGTCATATCCCGTTTGTTTACAAAAGCATACTGGAAGAAATTTTTTATTCTTCTTCATCTTCCTGGCGTTCATCGTCCTCTTCATCAGATTCTTCTGCATCTTCATCGAGGTCTTCGTCTTCATTTTCAAGTTCTTCGTCGCCGTCTTCGTAGAGTTTTTCTTCTCTGTCTTCTTCGTCAAAGGCTTCTTCATCGCCAAAATCATCATCAAGGTCAGCAAGACTTCCGGCTTCTTCAAGACTGAAGTAAGAATTGTAAGTATCTTCGTCACCAGAATCTTCATAGAAAAGAATACGGCTGCAGTATGGACAGAAATTAATATTATCTCCCTCGCGTACAAGGTTTGCAAACTGTGCAGGAAGAATCATGTGACAACCTGTACAAACACCATTACGTACTGCAACAATACCTTCTGTATTTCTTTGAATAATTCTCTGGAACTTAAAGAGTATTTCCTGATCCAAATCTGGAGTTATTTTATCTTCATCCTTTTTAAGGCTGGAAAGTTCTGAATCGTAGCTTGAAAGTTCTTTGTTAAGAGTTTCTTTTGAAGCAGCAAGATCGCTTTCCTGTGAATTAATCATTTCTTCATTGATTTTAAGTGTTTCTTTGATTTCTTCAAGAAGCTTTTCTTCTTTCTGAAGTTCTTTACGTACTTCATTTTCTTTTTCTGTAGCTTCAGAAATCTGTTTTTCAAGAGCTTCATATTCACGATGGGTCTGAATGTCATCCATTCCTTTTTCACCCTTTTCGCGTGACTTTACAGCTTCATCTAAATCGAATCGTAACTGAGCAACCTTTGTTTTTACTTCTTCATACTCATTGTTTTTTTCGATATATTCTTTTTTCATTCTGGCAAGAAGCTCTTCCTGTGAACCAAGCTGTTTTGGAGCTTCTTCTTTTTTCTGTTCCAGTTCGTATTTTTTTACAAGAATTGTCTGTAATTTCTTTAATTTTTCAAAAATGTCTTGTGTAGCCATTGGTTTTCCTCAAATAAAATATCATAAAATTATATATAATAATTTTTGTTTAGTCTATATATATAAAATATTACTTCATATTGTGTTTGCTCCCTCTCGTGGAAAATGGCTTTGGCCAACAGAAGGAAGTTGGCCGAAGCCATTTTTCACTACGGTCGCAAACACAATTGCAACATATTAAAAAAAAATCATTCGTACAAAATGATTTTTTATTCCATGTAATCCCTTAAACCGTTTGCTCGGCGGGGGTGGCGGAGACGGCGGAGGGCTTTGGCTTCAATCTGACGGATTCGTTCTCGGGTTACGTCGAAATAGAGACCTACTTCTTCCAAAGTAAGGGAATATCCGTCTTCAAGACCAAAACGCATCTTAAGAACTTCCTGTTCGCGTGGAGGAAGAGTTCCCAATACTGTACGCAGCTGTTCCTGAAGCAAGGTAAATGCAGTTTGTGTTGCAGGATTTTCTACTTCCTTGTCTTCTATGAAGTCTCCGAGTAATGAATCTTCTTCTTCACCAATTGGAGTTTCCAAAGAAATTGGCTCGCGGGCAACATTTTTTACCTGCTTAACACGGCTTAAAGGCCAGCCAAGTTGTTGTGCAATTTCGTCGTCTGTAGGTTCTCGTCCAAGCTTTTGCATAAGCTGACGGCTTTCTCGAACAACTTTATTAATCTGTTCAATCATATGGACCGGTACACGGATTGTTCTTGCCTGATCTGAAATAGAACGTGTAATTGCCTGACGAATCCACCAGGTTGCATATGTAGAAAACTTAAAGCCCTTGCGGTATTCAAATTTTTCTACTGCTTTAATAAGACCAATGTTTCCTTCCTGAACTAAGTCAAAGAAATGAAGTCCACGGTTTGTATATTTTTTTGCAATAGAAACAACAAGTCGAAGGTTTGCATTAATAAGCTTATTCTTTGCTTTTTCCATCATCTGACGGCCGCTTTCTATTTCCTGTGCCATTTTAATGATGTCTTCAACATTGTTCTCATAATCATATTCAAGCTTATGAAGTTTACGGTCAATTTTTTGAATCTGAGTGTAAATCTCGCGGATTTCGTCTGCACTCATATGAAGTTTTTCTGTAATTTTAACAGCCTGAGAACGAATAGAGATTTTTTTACCAAGACTACGAAGTTCAGACGGATTATTAATCTGAAGCTCCTTCATCTTTTTTTCCTGTTTAAGATGATATTCTTCAATCTTTATAGTTGCTTCACGATATTTTTGTGTAAACTTATCGAGTTCTTCAGTTTGAATATCTATTTTTTGCAACTCAGGAATGATTTTCTTTCTTAAAGCAACAAGCTGTTCATTTTCAAAAATTGCACTTGATTGTTCAGCTTCAAAAAGCTGCTTCTTCAAAGCAACATATTGCTTCATTTCGGTAAGAACAGGCTTTATATGTTCGCCATAAGCACTTTTAAGACGGCGCTTGTCTGCCATTTCTTCATTGAGTTCTTTACGTGTTTTTCCAGGTTCGTGAATATCAATTCTTGTAAAAGCTTTGAGCGCAATATTGTAGAATTCAGGAATCATAATTCCAGAACCTTTAATTACATCTTTAATGATGTTGTTTCCATCTTCCATCTGCTTAGAAAGTTCAACTTCCTGGTCTGCAGTAAGAAGATTTTCTTTACCAATTTCACGCAGATAAAGACGAATAGGATCATCAACGCTTGAATCTTTATCGCTGTTAACAAGTCTTGATTTTTGACTGTCAAGCTTTTCAAGATTTTCTATTTCCTTGATTTCATCATTTTGACCTTCTTCGTCATCATCTTCCTGTTCAAGAATGATGTCATCTTCATCATCAGTAACATCAATATCATCCTGTGCAGGAATGTTTGGTTCATCATCCGAAATCAAATCTGGTTCAACGAGCTGGATATTTTTTTCATTAAGATATTTTAAGACGTTTTCCATTTGGGGAGAGTTTACAAAATCCTGTCCCAGGATATCTGTTGCCTCGTCCCAAGTTACAAAAGGTTTATCTTTTGCAAAATCCAGAAGTTTTTGTACAGCAGGGTTAATGCTTGTCTCTTCCATAAGATTTTTCACCTACTTTGTTAATAATTGAGCCTGTTTATCAAGCTCCATTTTTTGAGTAAGAAGATTGTTCATCTGGATTTTATCATCATCGGTGACAATAACAAAGTCGCGGATTCGTTTAATCAGTGCTTCACGCTGTTCATCAATTTTATTTTTCTTTACAAACTTTATTGTGTCTTGAATATAGGCACTGCAGTTCTTTTTTTGATAAACATTTGACGACAAAGCATCTGTTATATATTTGGCATAGCCAGTTCCATTGCAACTTTCGATAATGTCAGGTATAGATAACGCTCCCTTCTGATAGCAATCTTCATATATTCTGAATAACTTTTGGGCGTCGGGATTTTTGAAATCTTCTTCATTTAAGCTGGAACGTAAAGTTTGGAATTGATCTAAATCGGCTGTTATGGCAATTAAACCACGCAATTCTGCATCAAGGTTTATCTGCTCTTCATTTACTTGATTATTATTCTGCCGGATTGTTATACGTTCTCGGGCTTGATTTCGATTTAAAAAGTCCCTTTTTACGGCCTCCGGTTTCAGATTAAATACCTGAGCTACTTGCTCAAGGCATGACTCCTTTTGAATATCAGTCTTTAAAGCGTCAATATAGGCAAAAAACTCCAGAGCAGCCTTTGTTTTACCTTCGGGCGTGTCAACAGGGTATTTTTTCCCTACTTTATTCAAAAGATAGTCACTATCTAATATAGCGTTTTGTACTTGTATCGTCAAGTTTTCGGCACCGAATTTGAGCATAATTTCGGCAGGATCTTTTCCACCTTTAAGCTGAATTACTTTTACAGTTAAATCATGTTCACGGCATAATTTTATAGCCTTCCACGTTGCTTCCTGGCCTGCACCATCTGAATCAAATGAAAGATAAACTGTTCCACCTGCAACAAAGCCCGAAATCATTTTTATATGATCTTCTGTAAGCGCAGTTCCTAATGTTGCAACTGCATAATCAAGTCCACACTGGTGATATGCAATTACATCCATGTTGCCTTCGCAGAAAATTATTGATTTCTTTTCACGTATAGAATTTTTTGCAAAATTAAAACCAAATAAAGTTTCACGTTTTTTAAATTGTGGCAAATCTCCAGAATTAAGATATTTTCGCTGAGATTCATCTGCAGGAGGAATTACACGTCCGCCAAAAGCAACAACCTGCCCTTTCCTGTTAAAAATCGGGAACATAAGACGGTCAGAAAAAAATGAATAATCTGGATAATTCTGGCTAAAGAGTCCTGATTTATTAAGAAATTCCAGGCTGAAATTTTTACCAATCAAAAATTTTTTTAACCATTTTCGGTCTGCAGGAGCATAGCCAAGCTTGAATTTTTGTATTGTTTCAAGAGTAAGTCCACGTTTTTTTACATAATCAAGCGCTTTTTTACCCTGCTCGGTTTCTGTCAGAAAATAATGAAACATTCCGGCTGTTCTTTCATAGAGTTCTATATTCTTTTCAATTGTGTCGTCACGTTTGTAATTATCAGGTGCACCGCCATCTTTATAACGTATAGGAATGCCTGCTTTCTTTGCTAAATTCTCTATTGCTTCAACATAAGAAAGCTTTTCTATTTCCATTACAAATTTAATTACGTCGCCTGAAGCATGACAGCCAAAGCAATGATAGAATTTTTTGTCTGTATCTACATGAAAAGAAGGAGTTTTTTCGCCATGGAAAGGACAGCAGCCCCAGAAATCATTTGGACCGCGCGATTTTAATACAGTATAATCCCCTATTACCGAAGCTATATCGGTCTGATTGCGAACTTGTTCGATTGTTTCCTGCGCAATGTATCCGGCCATGCTATTCCTATAAGCTTAAGTTTATTTTTTAGTATTCAAATTGTGACTTGCTTTGTGTTCATCAAACGTTGTTGTAAATACATGTCTTCCTTCCTGTGAATCTGCAACCTGAAAGAAGTAATAATTTGTTTTAGGAGGATTTGCAGCCGCACTCAAAGCAACAAGTCCAGGATTTGAAATTGGTCCAGGGGTTAAACCTGCCCATTTATATGTATTATACGGGTTGTCAATTTTAGTATCTTCAAGAAGAATTCGGTCTGGATGCGGGCGTCCTTCAATTTCTGTAAGAATGTATACGATTGTGGCGCACGAATATAAACCAATATTATGCTTTAATCTGTTTGTAAAAACGCTTGCAATTAAAGGCGCTTCTTCTTCGACCCTATATTCTCGTTCTACAATTGAAGCCAGAATTACAATATCGTATAATTCTTCAGGCGTTTTTTCGGAAAGGCCTTCAATTGATTTTATTTTTTCAAAAAAGGTATCTATCATAATTGAAGCGGCTTCTTTTGCAGTCATGCCAACAGTAAAAAAGTAAGTTTCCGGAAACAAAAATCCTTCTGCACTTTCACCTTTAATATTATATTTATTAATAATTTCCTGAGAATAACAAACTGCTTTAAAATCATCCTTTGTGCAAATATTACTGTCTTCAAGAATCTGCCCGATTTGAGAAATTGTTTTTCCTTCGGGAATTGCAACTTTTATATATTCCTGCTGACCCGAACTTAAAGCATTTACAAGCTGCGCATAATTTAATCCATATTGCAGGTGATATATTCCGCTTTTTAAAACAATTGGTTCAATTAATTCCTCTTTTGAAAAAAAGGTTTTTATAAGTTTTGGATATCGTACAAAATAATAAAAGAATTTTGCATTTTTAATAAGACCTGCATCCTGTAAATCCTGTGCAATTTTTAAAGTCGAAGTTCCTTTTGCTATTTCTATGCGGACAGTTTCTTGTGACTGTGAATTATCAGAAATATTTGAAAGAGGAGTAATTTGTGAATAGCAGTAGAAAAAAACTGCGGAGATTATAAGAATAATAAAACACAGAAGGATGAGAAATACTTTGCCCGATTTTTTCATGAGTAGAATTTTTTTACCTCGTCTAAAGATAACGATTTATAAACAGAATCTTCAAGAGCTTTGTAAAAATATTCCAGACCATCAGGTAAGGCTTCTTCATGGTCTCGAAGAAATTTTGCAAGTCCTGCTACTTCTTTTGATGTAAAATTATATGATAAAGTGAATTGTTTTTCATCTGGTTCGCGCATTGGAATCATAATTCAATTTCCATATCTTCACGTGCAAGATCAATATTAATATCCTGATGAGCAATGTATTGAGCATACCATCGTGCTGCCTGAAGAATTGAATCGAGTTTTTTGTCATCGTATGTTGGTTCGTGATGGAAAAGATACAGGTTTTTAATATTCCAATGAACGGCAAAATCTACAGCATAACAGAAAGCGGAATGTCCCCAGTTCTGTTTGCGATAGGCTTCTTCTGCAGTATATTGTGAATCTATTACAAGACAATCTGCATTGCGGAAAACAAGCTCAAGCATCGGCGAATTATCAAAATCTTTTGAATTAAGTTCAACATCGGTTGCAAAAACAAACTTTTTATCATTTTCGATTACTGCATAACTATAAGAAGTTCCAGGATGCGACATCGGGCAGCAGATAATTTTTGTATTACCAATGTTAATTGTATTACCAGGCATGAGTGTCATAAAGTTCATTTTTTTTGTAAGGGCACCAAATGGAACCGGATAATATGGTTGTGTCATCTGATATTCAAGATATTTGCGTGATTCCGGATCTGGCGAATAAATATTGAATTCACTTGCCGGATTATATGCAGCATCGAAAAACGGGAAACCCTGAATATGATCCCAATGAAAGTGTGTAAAAAACAGATTATAAATATTGTCTTTTGGTAGTGTACCTGATTTACCAAGAACTCTGATTCCAGTTCCTGCATCAAAAAGCAGTTCGTTTCCAAGCGATTTTACTTCTACACAAGTTGTGTTTCCGCCTGTTGTACCAAATATCCACGAAGGAAGTGACGAAACAAATTTGGCACGCGATTCTTCATCTTTAAGATCATCTACAGTGATTCTTTGAACAGCTGCCATTATTTTTGATTGAACTTGTTGGGGTGTAATTGGTGTTGGTAATGACCCTCTGACTCCCCAAAAATGTATAAGCACTTTATCCCCTCGTGTTTTTAGTTAATTATTGTTATTGTAAAGTATAGGGTGTGATTTGTCAAACTGTAAAATAATAATTGAAACAATTAAAAAATCGCGGAAGCCGAATTCCAGCTTGCAAAAATGCTCTAAACTGCTGCCGCGTGAGCGGCAAAGTATATAATTACAAGGCAGTTTAGCGCATAAGCGGTGAACCGCTGGTTTTGCAAGATGGAATTCGGCTGGGAGCGATTTTTTCTTTTGTAGTATTTTTTTTACATTTTTATAAATCACATACTTGACTAAAAATAATATTTTCAATAATATTTAATAACTCTTGCTGCTTTAGCTCAGTTGGTAGAGCACGTGATTTGTAATCTCGGGGTCGTGGGTCCAAGTCCTACAAGCAGCTTATAAGGGGAGTTCGCATAGCGGCAATTGCAAGGGACTGTAAATCCCTCGGCTCACGCCTCCAGAGGTTCGAGTCCTCTACTCCCCAGTAAAATGACTGCTTTTAAGGCAGTCTTTTTTTTTGCATCGATATTCTTTTTTTTGAAATTCTTTTATTTTTTCAAAATGCTCTTAAAATACGGAAGATATTCATTTTCAATAACATTTTTCCAAAGATAGTTTTTGTGTACATGAATTGCAGCTGTTTTAATCATTTCTAAAATTTTTTGCGGCTGGTAAAGTTTTAATGCAATAACTTCACTTAATTTTGCAATAAGGTTTTCATGCGTATTGTTCTTGTAAAGAAAACCTGTTTCATAATCTATAATTTTATTCAAGCCGCCTGTTGCATTTGCGATTGGTAAAGTTCCATAAATCTGCGAAATAAAATCTTCAAGACCGCAAGGTTCAAAAAAACTTGGAAGAACAATAAAATCTCCAATGGCATTAACAAGTCTGGCTGCTTCGCGGTTGTAGCCGTTTAAGAAAATTACTTTCCCTGAAAATCTATTGCAAAGCTCAGCTAATTCTTTTTCCAGGGTAATTTCACCTTGACCTGCTATAATAAATTTGACACTTTCATAATTATTCAAGATCGCCGGAATTGCTTTTATTAAAACAGAAATTCCTTTTTGATTTGTAATGCGTCCATGGTATGAAATAAAAATCTGATTTTTCTTTTCTTGTGGACGAACATTTATTTTACCATAAGTTTTTACGCCTTCAATCTGCGAATATTGAATCTGCTCTACGCAATAATCGCGGCATTTAAATTTACCTTCAAGTTCCCCTGCTTCGGGATTAAATTCAAAAGGCAAATGCGATTCTTTTATATTTGTCGGATCATAGCGTTCAAAATCAATTCCGTTTGTAATTCCTTTTATATTTGTGTAGCGGTTAAAGAAAATTGGACTTAATCCTTCGGTTTCAGAAATATTAAAAGGATCTATAAGTTCTTTTGCATAATGTTTAGAAACTGTTGTAATATGAGCACCTGAATTTGCCGCCAGAAGAAATGGTTCAACTTTAAAATCATTTAATGCACCCGAAAGTTCCGGTTCTGATAAACCTGTATACCAGGCTGCTTCTCCAATGCTCGAAAAATTGTGATGATATGCAGGACCCGCATTGTGAATTGTAACTACAAAAGCAGTTTTTTGAAAAACAGGAAGCTTACTTGCAAAGCATGGAACAAGGGAACAGGAAGCATCCTGACAATGAATAATATCCGGTAAATCTTTTTTAGAAACACAATTACCATAGGAACTTACAGCTTTGCAAAAAAGTGAATCCATAAAAGGTGTATCTTTGTGACCAAAACCTTTTACAAAATCGGGATTTTTTTCCTGTTCTGCTGCAGTATATGTATAAACAGCTTCTTTTTCTTCAAAACAAGGATGATGAACAAATACAACATTAAAATCACCCTGTGTACAGACTGCTTTTTTATAAGCTACACTCTCCTCTTTTCCACACATTGGAATTTTTATAACTGCTGCTTCTTTCTTTTGAATATCCTTTAGAATTTCAAGCGAAGTACATTTGAAAAAAGGAATAAATAAAGTTACAGAATGTCCTGCAAGCGAAAGTTCCTTACACAAAGAAAAAGACACATTTTTTACACCACCGGCTTCGGCAATACCGGCACATTCCATGCTTACAATCCAGAATTTCATAAAACTGCCTCGCTGGAATTAAAGGTATAATCGGTTATTGCAAGTACATTTATATCAAAATCAGGATAATCTTTGTAAAAAGCAATTGCACTTACCAGTTCCGAAATTGTTACGCTTTGAGGAGAAAAATAAGGTGTTTGATAAAACTTTGTAATAAGATAATCAGCGGCTCGTTGTGCAAGATATGAAGCAACACCTTCAAGATAGCTTTCAAAATCTTCCTGATTGGAAATTTTATTATCCTGCAAAAGGTCTGCAATTAGTTCTGGTTCATACGAAAGCGAAATCTGAAATGTAAAAGAAAAATCACCAGAACCACGCTTGCCCGAAATTGTTTTTGTTCCGTTATACGGCTTATATTCAAATTTTTCAATCTGTGCATTTGTTGGAATTAAAAATTCTTTATGCCAGGAAAAATGACCGGGAATAATAATTTTACTGCTTATACCGCTTGTCTTTGACTGTACAATACCAATGCTTCCAGGTTTTACCTTGATTTGAGTCCATCCAACAAAAAAAACAAAAGCGCCAAAAATCAAAATAATTAAAAAGCCAATAAAGTTTTTCATTAAAAATCCCCTGGATTTTAAATATCTTTGCAATAAAAATTAAATTACAGTAATATTATAACAACAGGAACTTTATGACTCAAGAGAATCAGGCATTGTCTGCTCAAGAAAATCAGAAAACCTCAAAAAAGAAACGTGTATTTCCTTATGCAATTTTAGGAAAGCTTACGCGTAATTCTATAATTTTAGATTTTCTTATCTGCCTGTTGCTGTTTGCTTTGTATTTGATTGGAAATTTTCAGGCATTTACAGACAACACACAACTTAGGATTCTTGTAGTATTAAGCATAACTGCAGCGGCTTTATGTATACTTTCCTTTCTGGGAATTGTTGTTGAAGTTGTTTTTGTTTTTATGAAAGGTCGTAAAACTCCTGCATTTTTTTCAATGATTTTTTATTTCTTTACGCTGATTATTGGCATTGGTTTAATAGGATTTGCTACCGTCATTCGAAGGATTTCAATCGGGATATGAAAATAAAAATTGAACCTGTTCTAAAAGATTTTTATTCTCATTTTGAAGCGGCTGGTTTTAAAGCTTACCTTGTTGGCGGTGCTGTGCGTGATATTTTTCTTCATAAAAAACCGCATGATTTTGATGTTGCAACTAACGCTGCTCCACAGGATGTAATGAAACTTTTTAAAGTTGTTATTCCTACAGGTTTTGAACATGGAACAGTTACTGTTCATTTTAAACGATTAGAAATTGAAGTTACAACATTCAGAACAGAAAGCGGTTATTCCGACGGAAGACATCCAGACAGCGTAAATTACGCAGCAACAATTGAAGAAGACCTTGCACGACGTGATTTTACGATAAATGCGATTGCAGCCGATTTGAAAAATGGAAAAATTGTTGACCCTTTTGCCGGTAGACGTGATATTAAAAAAAAGATAATCCGTACAGTTGGTAAAGCTCATGAACGATTTATGGAAGACGGATTAAGGCCTGTGCGTTGCATTCGGTTTGCCTGTAAATTAGGATTTAGTATAGAAAAGTGTACATTCTCAGAACTTTCCGAGCAGAATGTTCAAAAAAAGATTTCATCTATTTCCATTGAACGCTTTCGTGATGAGTTTGAAAAAATCCTTACCTGTGAAAAACCTTCTATTGGCTTAAAGCTTTTGGAAGAAACTGAAATTATAAAACTTTTTATTCCGGAACTTCTGCAAGGACGAGGATGTGTTCAATCAGATGAGCGCGGTTTTCACGATTTTGATGTACTTGATCATTTATATTATGCGTGTGATGGAGCTCCTTCTGAAAAACTTAATGTACGACTCGCTGCCCTATTTCATGATATTGCAAAACCTGCAACAAAAAAAATTATTGATGGAAATATCACTTTTTATAATCATGAAAAAATTGGTGCTAAGCTTACACAAGAAATTTTAATGCGTCTTAAATTTCCTAATGCAGTAATTGATGATGTTTGTCATTTAATAAATGAGCACATGTTTAATTATACGCCAGACTGGACTGTACCTGCTGTAAGAAGATTTATTATCCGCGTAGGACAAGAGAATCTGGATAATTTGTTTGATCTGCGTATTGCCGATATGTACGGAATGCATAATCATAAAATTGATTATAAATACAGTACAGCAATTGCGCTTCTTGTTGAATTAAAAGACCGTATAACAGTTGAACTTGAAAAAAAGAATGCACTTAGTCTTAAGGATTTGGCAATCAACGGAAATGATTTAATTAAAGCAGGAATTCCTTCAGGTAAAAAATTGGGTTTTATTTTGAATCATCTGCTTGATTGCGTAATTGATGATCCGGCAATGAATACTAAAGAAAAATTGATGGAAGTTGCAAAGAAAATAAAATAAAACATATAGAGCCAAAGATTTACTGCCCACGGACAAACGGGGCGAAAAGGATGTTTGTCCGCGTTCAGTAAATCTTTGGCTCAATGTCTTTTTCTATATTACCATATTCATTACACTTCTAACTTCTTCGAGTGTCTTAATACCAATTTCGCGGGCACGTTCGGCACCTGTTAGCAATACTTTTCTGATATATTCAGGGTCGGCTTCAAGGCGGGCACGTTCGGCGCGCAATGGACGAAGCTTTTCATTAAGTGCAACAGTAAGTTCGTTCTTGAGTGCTCCACCACCACCATCACCAATTCGAGCTGCAATTGCTGTTGGTTCTTCACCAGTACAAAGAGAAATGAGCATAAGAAGATTCGAAACTTCAGGACGGTTAATAGGATCATAAGTAATATTGCGGTCCTGGTCGGTTTTTGCTTTTTTAATGAGCTTTGCAGTTTCATCTTCAGTTGCGCTCAGCATTACAGCATTTCCACGACTCTTTGACATTTTCTGACTTCCGTCCAAACCAAGAATCATTGGAGTTTTAGAAAGAAGTGCCTGTGGTTCCGGGAATACAGGTTCTTTGCCGGCATCAAGACAGAATTTTTTGTTGAAACGGCTTGCAATTGTACGTGTCATTTCAAGATGTGGGAGCTGATCTTTTCCAACAGGAACAACGTTTCCTTTGCAGAATAAAATATCACAAGCCTGGTGCACTGGATACGTATACATACCGGCATTTACATTTTTAAGACCGGCACTTTCAATTTCTTCTTTTACAGTAGGATTACGCGAAAGTTCAGCATTTGAAACAAGTGTCAAAAACGGAATCATCAGCTGGTTGCATTCAGGAACATAGCTGTGCGGATAGATGATTACATCCTGCTTGTCCGGATTAATACCAGCTGCAAGATAATCAATTACAAGCTGCTTTGTATTCTGACTTATTTCCTGGTAGGCATCATGATCTGTAAGAACCTGATAGTCTGCAATAAGAATCATTGTAGGAACACCTATATTTGCAAGGCGCACACGGTTTTGAAGTGAACCAAAATAATGCCCGATATGAAGACGACCAGTAGGACGATCCCCTGTAAGCACACGATAAGCTTTTGGATTTTTTGTAAGATCCTCTTCTATTTTTTTACTGCGTTCAAGAGCAGCCTCAAAGCTTTTATTTATGTCAGTGTATTGAATTTCTTCGCTCATAGTTTCCTCTTATTTTTTAAGATGTTTTATTATAATAATTATTGATATAGGTGTCAAAAGGGAATTGAATTGAATATAAATAGTTTATTCCATGAAATATATATTGAATCAAAATCGTACTTATAATAAAATATTAATAATGTTGCAAATTCAATATGGCAATATGCCAAATGAAATTTATAATACCTCAGTTTATTTTAATAACTCTTATCTTGATTCCTGGATAACAAACCCTCTGTCAAAAGAAATAATAAAAAAAATTGATAAAGCAGAAGTTTTAAGCTCTCAAGCAGTTGACAGTAAAGCATTAGGTGTAATTCCAATTACTCAAATTTCGGGAGGTACAAAAACCTTACTTCTTATCTTAAATGAGCCTGAAAAAGTTTTTAATGCTTCTACCTGTGGAAATAATTGTGCTAAATACATTCTTAAAATAGCAGATTCTTTAGATAAAGATGTTACAATTACACTTCATCATCTTATGGATTTTGGAAACGGAACTTTTGAAATAAAAATTCTTAATTCTGGCATTATTGTTCATAACATGAAAGAGCTTGTTTTAAATTCCCTGGATTTTATTACACCGGAGGACTAAATGAAAGGTTCTTATGAAGTTGTAGTAAAAAATCGACGTATTCAATATAAATTTACAATTTCCAGGAATATCACAATTTTAAAAGATGATAGTGCCACTGGCAAAACAACACTTATAGATATGATTCAAGCATATCAAAATGATTCTGATTACAGTGGCGTTTCTATTACAAGTACTTGCCCTTGTTTTGTTTTAACTTCAAACAATTGGGAATTAAATCTTTCTGCAATACATAATAGTTTGGAATATTCAAAAAAGAAATTAAATGATGCATATCTTCAAGATAATGAGATTAAAGCTATTATTAAGAATGTGCCAAAAATATTTTAATAAAGGAAAGAACATTGAAATCAAAGTTTATTAACAAAAATACGTTCTTGTTGTTTTTTTTATTTATATTCAATTTTACTTATTCATATTCCCAGGAATCTCTTAAGAGCACCGAAGAAGAATATTACGATTTTCTTTCGCTCCAGGGAATTGTTGAACGCCCTACCCTTGGTTACAGAACTTTGAGTGACAGTGTTTGGCAATTTACAAATAGCGAAGACGGCCAACAAAGCAATGAAAACATATGGAAAAACAATAACCTTGGCAGCTGGTTTACATTGTGGGAACCAGAAAATGCAGCAGACAATACCTTTGCCCGTGGTTTGAAACAAGGCCTTTTTGCAAAAGTTTATGGTCCGGTATGGTTCAACAGTTATAATACTGCAGCACCTTACGGGCAGAATGATGGGGCTTTGTGGCAAGGAAAAGGATATAATACTGCGTTGACTGCAGGGCTCAGGCTTGAAGGATATGGATTTGAAGTTACGTTTAAGCCGCAGGTGAGTTTTAGTGAGAATAGAGAGTTTGAATATATTAAACCAAATTATTCCGGTACTAATTATTCAGGAAAAGCCGAAACTTATGGTTATTACGGAGTTCCTAGTATAGATGCCCCACAACGGTTTGGAAATAAAGCTTTCTGGACTTTTGATTGGGGAGATTCTGAAGTTCGCTGGACATGGAATACTATAACATTAGGATTTGGCACGGAGACTATCTGGATTGGATCTGCACAACTTAATCCAATTATTCATTCAAACAATGCCGCAAGTTATCCTAAACTTGATATTGGACTTAGAAAAACACAAATGATTATGCCTCATTTTGGATGGGATTTGGGTGAGATTGAAGGACGTGTCTGGTGGGGAAAACTTTCTGAAAGTGAATGGTTTGATAATGATGAAACAAACAACAATAGTTTGATTACCGGACTTTCAGTATATTATAAAATGCCATTCGTGAAAGATTTTACAGTTGGTATGAATAGAACGATGTTGAGTAAATGGAATAATATTTCGCCTTATTCAACTTTGTTTTTTATACCAGGAATTTCAAGTCTCACCAGTGGTGGTGATGATGACAGTGATCAAAGATTTTCATTAACATTTGATTATCTTAATAAAGAAGTTGGCTGGGAAATGTATTTTGAATGGGCTAGGAATGATTTTAGTCCTTCTTTTGACACAATTTTACAATACCCTTTTCATACACAAGCATGGACTTTTGGAACAAGAAAAATAATTAATTTACCGAAAAATCTTCAAGGCGAAATAATAATTGAAATTTCAAATCTTGAAAGTTCTGGAGATTATGATAAAAAATATAGTTATACTACAACTTTTTATGCTCATCATAAAATATTACAAGGATATTCAAATAAGGGGCAAATATTAGGTTCTGGATTTGGAACAGGCGGAAACAGTCAATTTTTAGGACTTATGTTATATTTCCAAAAAGGAAATGTTTTATTATTTGCACAAAGAAATAATCCGGATTTAGATTATTATAAACATGTAGATAAATTAGGTAGAGCAAGTTTAAATTATGCTTCTACAAATTTGGATTTTGGTTTTTCTTCGATTTATTATATATATTCCAATTTATCGTTTTATGGTAAATTTATTTTCGAAGATCAAATTAACCCTGTTACTTATATTGAATATGATTCTCAACACAGATATAACCCTATAATACAATTAGAAATAAAATATTTGTTGTAATTTATTTATCCCAATCTTGAACACTACCGAATTCAAGAATATCTGCAATACGACGACATGCATTTCCATCACCATAAGGATTTACTGCATGTGCCATTTTATTATATTCTGATTCATTTTCAATTAATTTTTTAAATGAATTATAGATAGCTTCTTCATTTGTTCCTACCAGTTTTAATGTACCAGCCTCTATGCCCTCTGGCCTTTCAGTTGTATCTCTCATAACTAAAACTGGTTTGCCTAATGCAGGAGCTTCTTCTTGTATACCTCCTGAATCTGTTAGTATTAAATATGATTTATTCATAAAGTTATGAAAATCAAGAACATCAAGAGGCTCTATTATTCTAATTTTATCATCTTTTTCAAATACTTTATTAGCGGCATCTCGTACAAGAGGATTCATATGAATAGGATATATTGCTTTAAGATCATTATGTTCATCAAGTACTCTTTTTATTGCTTTAAACATTCTGAGCATTGGTTCACCCAAATTTTCCCTTCTATGAGCTGTAATAAGAATAAGTTTGTCATCTTTTATCCACTTTAATTCTGGATGATCATAATTTTTCTTTACTGTAGTCTTTAATGCATCAATAACAGTATTACCGGTTATAAAAATATTAGAAGGATTTTTCCCTTCTTTTATTAAATTATCACGGGCAAGTTTTGTAGGTGCAAAATTATATTGTGAAATAATAGATACAGCTTGCCTATTAAATTCTTCTGGATATGGAGAAAAAATATTATATGTTCTTAATCCGGCTTCAACATGCCCAACAGGAATTTGTAGATAAAAACAAGCTAAAGCTGTAACAAACGTTGTACTGGTATCACCATGTACAAGCACAACATCTGGTTTTTCCTGTTCTAGCACATATTTAACTTTTATTAATATATTATTTGTTATATCAAAAAGAGTTTGTTTATCTTTCATTATTTCTAAATTATAATTTGGTTCAACATTAAATATGTTTAAAACCTGCTGTAACATTTGTTTATGCTGCCCTGTAACACAAACAATTGTCGAAAGATTTATTCTTGTTTTTAGTTCATTTACCAAAGGACACATTTTGATGGCTTCTGGACGTGTTCCAAAAACAACCATTATTTTTTTCATTTTGAATTTCTCCTTTTAATTTTCGATATTAATAAATTTTTAAAAAATTGAAAATTCTTATTTTTCCAAAAAATAATACAATAAAATATGTTAATACCAAAAATGCAAATTATGAATTGTAATACAACACCCCAAATAGTAACAGGAATAAATTTACATATCCACCAGAATAATAAACTAACTATAATAGTTATTAAAAACCAAAATAAATAATACAGGTAATAGTTAAATACATTCTTATTAAATAGATTTTTGTATAATAAATAACCTTCTCTCCACCAAACTGTTAATAATGAACTTAAAAGAGTTCCTATGAATATTCCTACTATTCCTATTTTAATAACTAAAACAATTGATATTATTAAATTTAATAATGCTTGAATAAGAGGTCGTACTTTATCCTTAACAAACATACCAACAGCACTAACAAAACTACCTGAAATAATTCTTGAAGAATTAAAGAATATATTTAATGATATTATTATTGCTACAGAAGTACTTAATAAAAAGTCTTGTCCTAACCATATTGTAATAAAAGGCTCGATTAAAACAAAATAGCAAATTGAACAAAATGATGCTATCCACATATTTAAAAACAATAAAGGTTTATAAATATTATATTTTTCATCACTTGTAGCATCTACACTAAAGTTACCTATTGTTGAAACAAAACTACCTAACATTTTTCCTAAAACAGCATCTATTGCAACAGAAATCATCTGATAATTTGAATATAGTCCTAAAACACCAATTCCTATAAATTTTGAAAGAATAATACTATCTGTGCCATTAACAATTACATATCCAACTTTATGACACATCATCGCACCAGTATCTTTAAAGATTTGTATTTTTTCTTCTCTTATTATATTGTTAGTCTTAGAATTAAAAACTGTTTTATATTTTCTTTTGATATATGAGGCAATTATTATGTTATATAAAATATTAATTACTATTCCTGTAGAAAGGACTATCGTATAATTTCGAAAAATAAAAAGAAAAATAATTTTAAATATATATGAACATAATATATAGATACAATTACCAAAACTCAATACATAGTTTTTTTGATCCGCCGAAAGTAATGATTGAACATATACACAAAAATAACTTGAAACATTTTGAATTACGAATAGCCAATATATTAAATTTATATTAATATCAGCAGGAACTTCATTAATATCAGCTATGGTAAAAGATATAAATGGAAAATATATACATCCAATAAAGAAAACAATTAATGCAATTATGTAATATACATGTTTATAAAAACGTAAAAGTTGTGCACATTTTTCAATATCATTTTCTTTAACAGGTTTATATAATCTGTACCCTATTACACCTCCAATTCCAAGTTCTGCTAGTGAAAAGATTTGTAAAACATTTGAAAATAATCCTGTAATACCAAGATATTCTTTTGTTAAAACCATTAAAAAAATAGTTCTAAAAATAAATTGACTTACATAAACAATAATTTGTTCTATAACACCAATTGAAGAACTGAGTAATATATTTTTTTTCTTAGAATTCTCATTAAACATATATTTATTTTTTGTAATTCAATATTTTTTTGATTTTTCTTATAACTCGTTTTACAAAATATTTATAATAATCCAGCTTAATACCATTATTAAGTTTTTCTATATTATAATTTTTATCATTTTTTAGAAGAGCCCAACCTAATTTCATATATTTATCCAAAGCATTACGCATATTCATGCAATTATCATAATTTTGTGAAATTGCTGTACTTGCTTGTCCAAATTTTAATCCATATTTTGGTTTTGATCCCCATTGTTCAAGATCATCATATGGATGAGGAGGAACATATGTATTAATTCCATGTTGTTTACATTTAAAAGAAAGACACATATCTTCTGCTGCATATTTAAAAGTTTGAAATTCTTCTGTTCTATCAAACATATAGTTTAACCACTCTTGTTTAAAGAACCATGAATGTCCAACAAAATCTGCTCTTGCCAGTTTATGATAAGGTCTATGCCAACCTACTCTAAAGAAACCTTTATAAGGATACAATTCTGGTTTCTTAAGAACTATTCCAACTGTACCATATACACCTTCATTTTCTTGCATATGATAATGACAATTCTCCAGCCAATGAATACCAGGAATAGTGTCATCATCAAACATACAAATGTATTCAGTTTTTGCATTATCTCTTGCAAATTTAAAGCGTTCCCAAACCCCCATATTTTCAGAACAAATTTTTACATTATCAAATTTATCTAAAAATTCATTTTTAAAATTTATAGAGTATTTTCCATTGATTCCATCTTGAAATAAAAATATTTTTTTTGGTTTAAGAGTTTGGTTTTGTACAGCTTCAAGTTGCAGGGAAAGAGCATCTGGTTTTTTATATGTTGTGAGAACTACAGTAACATCAAAGTTTGTTTTTTGAGAATCAAACATCCAGCAATTTCTACTACCAAAAACAGAATTTTGATTAGTATAAGGTCTTGTATCCTTTTGATGAATATATTTATCCAAGCAAGAACCAAAATCTATATATGTATTATTTGGATTATTATCATATAATCTTTTAATGATGATTTCTGATAAAGGTCCTGCACTTACTACATAAAGAATATTATTCTTATTACCGAAATCATTTTTTATTTCTTCTATAAGAGTATCAAGTTCGTTTTCATAAAATGTAACACATTGATCGCCAATAGAATAATATTTAAGTATATTAAGATTTCCTATCTTGTTTTTTTTTCCCGCACGATTAGCAATAACAACAGCATCTCTTGTAAGTTTTTCAAATTCTGAAATAAAACGAGTATAATTTTTATTTACAAATATATTGGCGAATGTAATATTTTTACTTGATATATGACTCATATACCAATAATATGCAGTTTTATCACAACAAGGACATGAAACTCCATAATAAACATTATCAGATTCTATATTTAATGTTTTAATTAATTCCTTTCCTAATTTTGTTTGTTCTGACGGTGCATTCCATCCTTCTTGTGCTGAAACTGGAGCTCCAATCATTAATGAACGTTCTCCATCACCATATCTTAAAACTGTGATATTTTCATTATTTGAAATTCTTGAGAATATTTGTTCAAAATCATCAACTAAATATTTTATCTCTGACATTCTTTTCTCCTAAGATTTATTTAATAAATTATTATATAAATGTAAATATTGATTTGTGACTGTTTGAATAGAAAAATTATTTATAGCATAATTCTTAATTTCTTTTGAATTAAAAAGTGCCCTTTTTTCTATCATGTTTTTTATACCTTTTACTAATGCATCAGTACTTTTTGTATCAACAACAATTGCTGTTTTATTATTTACCAGAGAACTTGCTCCTCCAGAGCGAGTTACAACAAGAGGTTTACCTAGTAACATAGCTTCTTCTACCGAAATGCCTGCACTTTCAAAAATACTTGCTGATATTATAAAATCCATTTTAGAAATTATATAATAAACTTGATTTTTTTCAATTTGTCCATAAAAAATACAATTATTTTCTATCCCTAAATCAATGGCCATTTTTTTATAATAATCCAGGTATTGACCTCCACCACAAATATGCAGGTTTATATTATATCCCTTTTCGATTAGAATTTTAATAGCAGGTAGTAAATATTGATATCCTTTTACTGTTTTATCATAAAATGCAGCAATAATCCCACAATTTAGATCTTTTGATAAAAAAAGATCAAGTTTTTCATTTATATTATTATTTGGTAATATTATTCCATTATAAATGATTGAAAATTTTATATTTGGATAATATGAATTCAACTTTTCAGATAAATCTTTTGAAACACAAATATTTTGACTACTATTTTTATATATGAATTTTTGTCTTAAATAATTCTTTTTGTTTTCTAGATTCATATATTCAATAGGCATATGTTCAGTAAGAATATATGGTTTATGATAAAAGAGTTTCCATTTTGTTACTATCATCCCCACACCAGCAGCAACATGTGCATGTATTATATCAGGAGAAAAACGATTTTTTATTATTTTGTAATCTTTTAAATAATTTATTGTTTGTTGTAATCTAGATTTATTTTTATTATTTCTTCTAAATACTCTTATACCATGTTCGATTGAATCTGAAAACTCAGTGTCTATTTCATTATCAAATGGAAAATAAATAGCAACATCGCAATATTTTTTCAATTCCTTTGCTTGTTCATAATGAAAAATACCTTCCCTTAAAACTTTAGTATTTTGAGAACTATACCAGGAAACTACGAAAAGAATTTTCATTTTTTTTTATTAATACCAGCTTTAATTAAATTTATTCAAAATACTAATAACATAATCCACTTGTTCTTCTGTCAAACACGGACTCATCGGCAGACTCAATTCCTGTTCGTGAATTTTTTCTGTAACAGGTAAGCTCATAGTATTCCATTCCTTATAACATTCCTGCTTATGTGGCGGAATTGGATAATGTATGTTTGTTCCAATACCATTAGATTCCAGATATTTTTGAAGTTCATCTCTCTTTTCACAAAGGATTGGGAACAAATGAAAAACAAACTGATTCCAGTCTTTTACTTCTGGAAGTTTAATTAAAGGATTTTTTATTCCTTCTATGTATTTTTTTGCGACTGATTTCCTTATAGCAACATCTTTTTCAAGATGCTTTAATTTTACATCAAGAATTGCAGCTTGAATTTCATCTAGACGACTGTTTCTTCCCTGATATTTGAATACATATTTCTTTGCACTTCCGTAATTTGCAAGACTTCTTACTGCTTTTGCAAGATCTTCATCATTTGTTGTAACAGCTCCTGCATCACCCAAAGCACCAAGATTTTTTCCTGGATAAAAACTATGTCCGGCGGCATCCCCAAGAGAACCTGTTTTTTTACCATTAAAAATACAACCATGAGCTTGCGCATTATCTTCTATAAGTTTAAGATTATATTTTTTACAGAGATCTCCAATTTTTTCTGTGTAAGCACATCGTCCATATAGATGAACTATTGTAATTGCTTTTGTTTTATTTGTAATACGACTTTCAATCAGACTGTCATTAATTTCCAGAGTATCGATATTCGGTTCAACAAGAACTGGAACAAGTCCATTTTCTGTAATTGCAAGAATTGTAGCAATGTAAGTATTTGCAGGAACTAAAACTTCATCACCAGGTTTCATTACTCCAAGTTCAATGTACGCACGAAAAATCCACACAAGTGCATCCAAGCCATTAGCACAACCTACACAGTATTTTGTTCCTATGTAGTTAGCATAATCTGATTCAAACTTTTCGTTTTCTTTTCCTTGTAAATACCAGCCGGAATCTATTACTCTAAGAGCAGCTTCGTGGATTTCGTCTTTATATTTATCTGTTACATCTTTTAAGCTTAAAAATGGTATTCGCATTTAAATATCCTTATTATTCTATCTTTTTCGCCTTTTAGGTTTTTGAAGATTCTTAATATTAATATTACTTAAATTTGTATGTATATCTAATTTATCTATAAATTTTATTTTATCAGATTTTAAGATACATTCATAAATTTTTCTTAATTCATTTTCATCAAAAGAATTTATATATACAGGTTCATAAGCTTCCAACTCTTGTTCTGTAAGATAATCTATAATATCATCAAAACAGATTACACAGTCTTCTGTAAAACCATATTGACCTTTAGTATATTTTATATGGGGAGATTTTTCTTTATCGCCACCATTTTCAAAATGCCAAAGTTGTGTTGTAGGAGAATATGAATATACTACTATTCTACAATCAAAAGAACTGCTTTTACCTAAATATATTAACCAGCGTGGATGTGAATCCATATCAAAATCTCTTGAACTAAAAGGTTTGATTGTGCGATATAAACATCCTGTTTTAAATTCACCAGCTTTTACAGGTTTAGTCTCATTTGATTCTGGCATTACAAATTGTATCCTAATTACATAATGCTACATACATAGCATAATTTTGTTCTGCTGAAGTTCTTTCTGTTTCTTTTTTATTCTTAAAATCTGGCCCAAATTCATCTGCATAATTCATAAGTTTATGAGGATAATTATTATCAATTGCTATTTGCCAAGCTTTTATTTCTTTATGAGATAGTTCTGAAGCAGTTTCTGCTGTCCATTTTTCATTTACGGCTCTAGAAACATATTTATCTAAGATATTAAGTTCATAATCTGAAAATAAATCTAAATTTGGTTCTTTTAAACAAATAAAGACAGGCATACCAGAATTTTCATTTGAGATAGTTTTATTATATACTTCAGATTTTAAATTCTTTAATGTATGAGGAACTGGTCCCATTTTTTCTGCATAATAATTTAAAGAAGTTAAAGGACGCCCCGTATTACGAACACATTCAAAATCAGAGAAAGCTAAAATTTTATATAAAATTACCTGATCAATATGCTTATTAGTTTTTTTCCAGTATAATTTAGCCACATAACCAACAGCATTTTCAACAATTTGTTTATTATATCTCATAATTTTACTCTTAAATATAATATATAAAATACTATATAATTTGCTGATTTTCAAGCAAATTATATTTTTCGAACAAACTTAGCTGGATTTCCTACCCATAATTCCCCAGACGGCACCTCTTTTGTTACAACACTACCAGCACCTATCATTGCATTTTCACCTATAGTTATACCACAAAGTATTGTTGCATTTGCACCAATACTTGCTCCTTTTTTAATTATGGTTTTTTTTAATTTCCAATTGGTATTTTTTGAACGAGGAAACAAATCATTAGTAAAAGTAGCATTTGGACCTATAAAAACATTGTCTTCAACTGTTATTCCGTCCCAAAGCTGGACTCCACTTTTTACAGTTACATTATTACCAACTGTAACTTTATTCTCAATTAAAACATTAGAACAGATATTACAATTTTCGCCAATTCTTGCATTCGGAAAAATAACACAGAATTGCCAGATATTTGTATTTTCAGGAATACTTGCTTTACAATCAGATAATGGATGAATCATTGTTTTCCTCCAAATCAGAATTTATTTGAATTTCTTTATTAAGTATTGATATTTTATTAAATAAAATACAAAGAGATATCATTACAAACCGTAGAATAATATCTAAAATCATTGATACTGCGAAAGAACAAAAAATAACTAAGAATGATGTCACAAAAAGATGTAAGAAATCGGCATTACATACTAATTCAATATCTATATATTTCTTAATACATTCCATTACAGCAAAATGTATTATAAACATTCCCCAAACACTTTTTGCCAAGTAGTTAATTATTTTGCTTTTTATTGCAATATTTTTGAATATAATGAACAAGAAGAATCCTTGAGAAATAACAAATATATTGCAATAATCAAACATATGGTTTGTATTTATTTTCATTCCTATTAAAATAAATAATGTAGAACAAATATATCCTATTAAAGATTTATTTATTGAAAAAGAACAATTATTTTTCTTTATAAAAGCACCAATATAATAAAGTAGAATAAAATTCACTAAAGTATAACCTCCTCCATTTCCATCACCAGAAACGAAGGATCGACCAGCGGAATTAATTGAGTGAAAATAATTTGAAATAAAATCGATTACTGTTGGAAAAACAGAAAACAAAATAACAATAATAATCATAAAATTATTAAATTTTTTATTCTCAAGTTTAACTACTAAATTCAAAAAAGGCGATAAAAGAAAAACTGCAGAATATAAAAATGCATAATAATTCATTGGTGCAATACAAGAAATTAACGATTTAATCTTGAATGCACTTATTCCAAAAAAAATGCGGATTAAATATGAAGATAAATCAAATATTATAAGTACCGAAAAAATATTTATTATTTTTCGTATATTTACTTTATTTTTTTTGCTTAAGAAATAACCTGTTATGATAAGGAAGACATTTACCGCACAAACACAAAGGGATTCGCCAATTCTTATGAAGTATTTATTTATAAAAGATGCATTTTTTGTAAATTCAAGCGTATTAAAAATCAACCCATTATAGTGTAAGATGATTACAAATAGGATACAAAATAATCTTAATAATTCGAAATTGGATTCTCTATTTATTTTATCATCAGTCATTATTTTTTAAACTCGCTAAGAATTCATCATAACTTCGTATATATTCTTTTTCGTCATAATGCTCGCTTGCAAGAACCACAAGCTTACATCCATAAGAAAAATCATGCATTTCACGCCACATATTTTTACCAATGTAAAGTCCAATATCAGGACGATTTAATAAAACTTCTTCCCTGTTTTTTCCATCATCAAGTACAAAACGACAAGCTCCATCCATTGCAATGATAATCTGCTCAAGTTCTTTATGTGCATGAAACCCTCTGGATTCATTTGGAAGAGTATCGAACATGTAATATACACGTTTAATTTCAAAAGGTATATCTTTTAATGCTTCTATAGCGACTAGTTTTCCTCTTTGATCACCATGAATTGGCATGTTAATTAATTTGTAATTCATAAAAAAACCTAATTCAATTTTACTATAAAAAACTATTGTGGTCAAATTAGATAATAACTGTTATAATAATGAATACTATTAGGAATAACTAATGCATTATTTACGAAATCAAAAAAATTATAAAATTCTTGAAACTCAGGAAAAAGTTAATAGATTAATAGATAAAAAACTAGAGTATAAAATAATAAAAAATGCAATAATAGTTCCGCATATTGGCTGCTTTGATTCAAATAAAAACTTTATTGACGGTACATGGCTTCATGAAACAACTTCGTTTGAATTTGATAATAAATATATTGAAAATTCAATACATATAAAAAAAGCTGTTTATATTGGATGTTTTGCAGGAATATGGGGACATTGTATTACAGATAACATAAAACGCTTTTGGTTCTTATCATCTAAGTTTTTCAAAGATTATTCTACAGAACCAATACTGTATACTATGGTAAATAATATTCCATTACCTAATAATTTTCATAAAATTAGTGAAATTCTTGTCCCAAATAATGTTGAACTTAAAGAAATACAAGAAACTTTTATTGTGGATGAACTAATAATACCAGATGTAAGTATTTATTCTTCACAAAATGACGGTAAGTTATTTTATAAAGAATTCCTTGAATGTTTGAACAAAATAGAAAATAATTATTTGAAACCAAACTTTACTAAGACATTTGAAAAGATATATTTAAGTAGAACAAAATTAAAATCACATTTAGAGTATGGTGAAATAATTATAGAAAAGATTTTTAAACAAGTTGGTTTTGAAATTATATATCCTGAAACTCTTTCATTTGAACAACAAATACATTTATTTCAAAATTGTAAATATTTTGCTTCTCTAGAAGGTTCAGGTGCTCATAACAGTATTTTTTGTAAACCAGAAACAAAAGTATTTATTTTAAGAAAATCTGATTCTATTAATCCGTATCAAATATTAATCGATAAAATCAGTAATACAAAAACATCCTATATAGATTCAAATTTATCAATTATGAATTCAAAAAAGAAACCATGGACAGGTCCTTTTTTTGTATATCAAACAAAAAGTTTGATCAATGTATTCAAAGATGAATTCAATATTGTCTTAAACTCACACTTCCCAATTTTCGAATTTATTAAGTATATAATTGATGGTTTATTCTATCACTTTTTGAATTTTTTACGTTTTATCCATCACCTGTTTTGGAGAAAATAATATGAAAGATTATAAATATATTTTTACAGTATTATTAGTAACATACAATTCAGATTGGGATAAAACTCGACAAACCTTATATTCCATACTCTCACAACAAGAAATTTCTTTTGAAATTATAATAGCAGATGACGGTTCTGCAAATAATAATTTTGATTGTGTTAAACAGTATTTTGAAAACAATAACTTTAAAGATTATAAACTTGTTGCAAATTCTGAAAATCAAGGCACAATAAAAAATTTACTTTCAGGATTAGACAAAGCAGAAGGTAAATATGTCAAACCTTTAAGTCCTGGAGATTTCTTTTATAGTGAACTTTCACTTTTTAATGCTTATAAATTTATATATACAAACGAAGCTTCCGTATATTTTGGTAGAACAGCATATTACTGTATTGAGAATTCAAATACCATAATTATTGAAAATACTTCAAATCCCAAAGATATAAATCCTTACAAAAAAAATGATCTTAAGAAAATTAAAAGGAATTATTTTATACGCATGGATTCTATAATTGGAGCGAGTATTATTTATAATACAGGAAAAATAAAACAATATTTACCAAAACTTTCTGAATTAGCAAAATTTGCAGAAGATTATTCCATATACATGTTATTAGCAAATAATGAGAAAATTAGCTACTTAAATATAGAAAATGATAACTCAGACTATTTTATATGGTACGAAGCAAATACTGGAATATCAACTCAAAAACAATCTAAATGGCATGAAATCTTAAAAATTGAATTAAAGGCAGTTTATAAATATTTGGAAAATTCAAAATTAATTCCCAAATGTTATTATAAATGTACATTATCAGATTCAAAGTCATCTCGTTTTCTATGGCATATTATTTTGGATCCTTTATTTTATCTTAAAAATAAAATTATCAAAGATAAAATAAAAGGTTGGAATAATAACAAACCAGACATACAATATTTATTAGATATTCTAAAACAAAAGTAAAGGTATATTATGATTTCCATAGCCATGGCCACCTACAATGGTGCAGAATATATAGCTGAACAAATTGAATCAATTCTTGAACAAACTTATACAGATTTTGAACTTATAATTTCTGATGACTGTTCAAAAGATAATACTGTTGAAATTCTAAATCAATATGCTACTAAAGATAAAAGGATTAAAGTCGTAGTTAATGAAAATAATCTTGGTTTCAAAAAGAATTTTGAAAAACTTATTTCTTTATGTAAAGGTGATTATATTGCTTTTTGTGATCAGGATGATATTTGGACTAATGATCATCTTGAGATTCTTTTAAATGAGATTGGCGATAAAGATTTAATTTGTGGTAATGCGGAACTAATTGATAAGTCTGGTAATAAAATGAATCTTTCAACTTATGAATGCCTTTCTAATTTTGATTTTCCACTGCAAAATGAATTATTGTTCAAAAATCTTTTATATGGAAATTTTGCACAAGGTACTGCAATGATGATTACAAAACAAATTGCAAATAAGATTGTTCCAATTCCTGAATGTGTTTTATATCATGACTGGTGGGCTGCTTTAATTGCAACATTAAATAACGGATGTTCTTATACAAATAAAACTGTTCTTCTTTATAGACAGCATGGAACAAATCAAACTATCACAAAAGAATACAAAGTTTTTTCGGCTATTAAAAATGCAATTGAAAAACGTAAAAAGATTAAGGAAGAATACAAAAACAAAATTGAATATGCAATAGAACTAGAGAATCGTACTCAGAATCAAGATTTTCTAAAATCAATTCAAGAATGTAAGGATTATTACACTTCTCTTTTACATAATAATTATAAAGGAATCTCGTTGTTTAAGAAAAATTATTCTTCAATTTACTGGGTAAGGAATCCTTCCAGAAAGTTGTTCTTTCTTAGATTTATTAAGGTTTTTCTTTTTAAGATATAGGAATCAATAATGCACCTTTCAATCATAATAGTAAACTACAACACCCGCGATCTTCTCAAAAACTGCCTCAATTCAATCATCGAACAGACACACGACATAGAATATGAAATTATAGTAAGTGACAACGGTTCAACAGACGGTTCACTTGAAATGCTCGCTAAAGATTTTTCTGCTGTTCATGTAATTGCAAACAATCAAAATCTTGGTTTTGGTGCTGCAAATAACCGTGCTCTTGATATTGCAAAAGGTAAATATATTTTTTACTTAAACAGTGACACTATTCTTTTAAACAACGCACCTAAAATATTTTACGACTATTTTGAAGAACATCAAAACGAAAATCTTGGTGCTATTGGCGGAATGCTGCTTGATTCTAATAAACGTTTTATTCATAGCGGAGGAACTTTCCCATCATTAAAAAGTGAAATCCCTGATCTTATAAAACTCAACATTGGAAATATATATCTAACTTTCGGAACCATTCTACACTTTAAAAACATGCATCGAAATCATTTTGTAAAAGAACAATATGGTAAAATAGACTTTATTACCGGTGCTGATATTTTTCTTAAAAGCAATGAATATGCCCGTTTTGATGAGGATTTTTTCTTATATTTTGAAGACACTTACCTTCAATATAAATTGTCACAGGCAAACTTGGAACGAAGAATCATTCCGGGACCTCAAATTGTTCATTTATGCGGAGGTTCTGTTGGCGAAGGAATGACAATTTACAGAAAAGCAAGCTTTAGCAGAATAAACTACGAATTTTCACGTATAAAATTCTTACGAAAAACTACATCTTCAAAATCAATTCTGGCAAAAATGGGTATTGGTTTAGCGAAATTCCTTATTATTCTTTCTTGGATCAATCCTTTTATAATCAGTAAAACCAAACCACATTTCAGAAAACTACTGAGCCTCTGAAATTCCTTATAATCTTCAAAATTTTGCAAACTTGTAACTTTCCTATAAATCTACTATTATTATATTGATATGTTTTTATCTTTTTTATCAAATATCATTATTGCTCCGTTAAAAACTATTCTTGAACTTTTCTTCAATTTTTTTACAAAAATATCAAATCAGGGAATTGCCGTAATAGGATTAAGCTTTGTTGTTACACTTTTTTGTCTTCCCTTATATATTGTTGCTGAACAATGGCAGGAAGAAGAACGTAAAACTCAGGAAAAACTAAAGCCTGGAATTGACAGAATTAAAAAAGCCTTTAAAAAAGATGAACAATATATGATTTTAACTACTTTTTACAAACAAAATCATTATCATCCTATGATGGCTTTACGTTCATCTTTTAGTCTGCTTATTCAAATTCCTTTTTTTATAGCTGCTTATTCATTTCTTTCTCATGTCGATGCTTTAAAAGGATATTCATTTCTTTTCATAAAAGATATGGGGTCGCCTGATGCTTTTATAAAATTAGGAAAAATTAGTATAAATATACTTCCTGTTGCTATGACTGCTATAAATTGTATTTCGGGTGCTATTTATTCAAAAGGGCATGCAATAAAAGAAAAACTTCAAATTTATATAACTGCTCTTGTTTTTCTTGTACTTTTATATACTTCACCATCAGGTCTTGTTCTTTACTGGACTATGAATAATGTGCTTTCTCTTGTAAAAAATGTTTTTTACAAAATGAAAAAACCTTTAAAGGTCCTATATATTCTTTTTTGTGCTTTTTTTATTGCTGCAAGCATATGGTCAATTACTACAAGAAACAAACTTTATATTGCAGCAGTTTTGTTTGTTGCTTTAATTGTTATTTTTATTCCATTTATATTAAAAGGAATAAACTGGTTTATAAAAAATTGTCTTGATATTTTAGAGCAGAACAAAAAGCTTCGTGCTTCTATTTTTATTATTTCAGCTGCAATTCTTGCAGTAACTGCGGGACTTACAATTCCTGCAACAATAATTGATTCCTCTTCTTCTGACTATTTTTATATTGATTCTTACACAACTCCATTTCCGTTTCTTTTTCATTCCTTTACACAGGCTATAGGATTTTTTATTTTCTGGCCTGTTTGTTTATATGCACTTTTTCCAAATAAAGTTAAGGATATTTTCTCTTTTACGTCTGTTTCTTTTGCATTTATAGGAATTGTAAACTGCTTTGCTTTTTCAGGAAACTATGGGCTTATGAACATTGATTTTTCTTTGATGGATGAAGCTCAGAGTTTTATGCTTCCATTACCACAAATGATTCTAAATACTATTATAACCATAGTGATAATTGCTGCAATAATTGTATTATTTAAAAAGAAAGCAGAAATACCTTTTTACATTTCCACAATATTACTAATTGGAGTTACAGTTACCGCTGTCATAAATATCATACATATTAATAAAAATTTTAAGGGGACAACACCTCCAAAACAAATTACAGAACTTGAACCTCAATTTCATTTATCTAAAACACATCAAAATGTAATTGTTTTTATGGAAGATAGAGCCGTTAGCAGTATTATTCCTTATATTGTTTCACAAATACCAGAGCTTGAAAAAACTTATGAAGGATTTACATATTATCCAAACACGGTTTCAATGTCTTATTATACGACACTTGGTGCTCCTGGTCTTTTTGGTGGTTATGACTTTACTCCATGGGAAATAAATAAACGAACTGATTTATCTATTCGAGAAAAACATAATGAAGCTTTGTTGGTTATGCCTACCCTTTTTACAGATGCCGGCTTTGATGTTACTGTAACAAATATGCCTTATGAAAACTATAATATGCAGCCTGTTGAACAAATTTACAGTGGTTTACCAAATCTTCGTCGTGTAAAAACACAAGGTGCCTACAGCAATTACTGGTATAACGAACATGGAATTACTCCAAAAGCACAAGCATCTTTTCTTATAAAGCGAAATATCATTTTTTTCAGTCTTTTCAAACTTGTTAATCCACCATTCAGAGTAATTGTTTATGGCTGCGGTTATAGACTGCTTGGTAACCCTTATAAAGACGAAGCATATCTTATAGATACTTACGCGCCTTTTGATTATCTGCCTGAGCTTACAGATTTTTCTTCCTCAAACGATTCTTTTATTATTTTTGATAATGAACTTACCCATTCACCCGGAATTTTACAGGCTCCAGATTTTGTACCTGTTGAAAAAGTAACTAATGCCGGAAATGATAAATTTTATAATGATGCAACTTATCATGTAAATACAGCAATGCTGCTTAGAATCGGGGAATTTCTTGAATACTTAAAACAAAATGATTGTTATGATAATACCAGAATAATTATTGTTTCAGATCATGGAAATCCAACAGATTCAGGTTTATTTGATAACAATCAGGGCTTTTCAAAAATGAAAGAAGAGTTGCAGGCAGTACTTTTGTTTAAGGATTTTAATTCAAACGGAAATTTACAAACGGACAACACATTTATGACTAATGCAGATACACCCACTCTTGCTCTAAAAGATATTAATGATAATCCAGTAAATCCGTTCACAAATAATTATATGAAAGTTGCAGACAAAAATGATTATGTTAAAATTTCTACTGCACCTATGCAAAGTCTTAGAACGAGAGATGATAAACAATATACAGTTCGTGATGATGAATGGCTCACGGTTCATGATGATATTTTCAAGAATGAGAATTGGTCTGTTTTAAATGCAGAACAAATTAAATGACAAATATAAATATTAAAAGTATAATATTTTAGTTTTGAGGTTATAATGCTTGATTTTTTATATTCCATAATTATTTACCCGCTCTACCAGCTTGTTGAATTAATATATTTTGTCGGATGGAAGGTTTTTAAAAATTCGGGTTATGCACTTTTTATAGTAAGTTTTGGAGTCTCCTTTTTGTGTCTTCCACTTTATATCATTGCAGAACAATGGCAGGAAACAGAAAGACAGATTCAATCTAAATTAAAACCGGGAATTGATAGGATCAAAAAAGCTTTTAAGGGCGATGAACAATATATGATTTTGTCTACCTACTATAAACAAAATCACTATCACCCGATGATGGCACTTCGTTCTTCAATAAGCCTCGCAATTCAGATTCCATTTTTTATTGCTGCATATAAGTTTTTAAGTAATCTTGAAGAACTTCGTGGTTTTAGTTTTTTTATTTTTAAAGATTTGGGGGCTCCAGATTCGTTATTTCAGATTGGAAACTTTAATATTAATGTTCTTCCAATTGCAATGACTTTAATTAATGTTATTGCGGGAGCTATTTACAGTAAAGGACATCCTGTAAAAGAAAAAATCCAGATTTATGTTACCGCTTTAGTTTTTCTTGTTCTTTTATATAACTCACCAAGTGGTCTTGTAATTTACTGGACAATGAATAATTTGTTTAGTCTTGTAAAAAACATTTTCTATAAAATGAAGCATCCAATTTGGGTTCTTTACGGCTGTTTATGTTTTTTTGTTTTATGCGCAGACTGGTATCTTATTTTTAGACACACAGGATTTTTATACAGACGTTTAATGCTTATTTCTGCTCTTTCTATTGTTTTCTTTGCACCTTTATTAGTCAAATTCATAAATTATCTTATTCAAAAACCATTAAGGTTTCTTGCAGACAATAAATCAGAAAGAACACAACTTTTTATCATTTCTGGAATTGCATTAGCGGTTCTTATTGGAACAACACTACCTTCTTATGTAATATCTTCTTCTCCAATGGAATTCTCTTTTGTAGACAAATATAATTCTCCATTCTTCTTTTTACGCCATTCATTATGGCAAGCTATTGGGTTTTGTGTTTTCTGGCCATGTTGTATATATTTTATGTTTGGCAAAAAAACTCAAACTTTATTGACTCTTTTTGGAACTTTTTTCTGCACAGGAGCAGTTATAAATGCATTTGCTTTTGGTGGCGACTATGGTACACTTTCAAATCTTATAACTTTTTCCGATGCCGGTGCACTTAAACCTTCAACGGGAACAGCAATAATCAATCTTTCTATTTTACTAATACCTGTTGTTTTAATAATAGTACTATTGCTTTTTAAAAGAATAAAATGGCTTTCTGCTATTTGTTCCGTTTTAATAATTGCATTTACAGGAATTACTGTTGTCCATAGTTTTACAATTTCTAAAAGCTATAAACAGCTTAAGGAATTAAAAAAGAATAATACACAAGTAAGTTCCGACACTTCCATTACACCAATTTTTAATCTTAGCAAAACAAATGAAAATGTATTTATAATAATGCTTGATCGTGCTGTTAATGGTTTTGTTCCTTATATTTTTGAAGAAAGCCCAGATTTATTCGAAAAATATGACGGGTTTACTTATTATCCAAATACTGTTTCTTATGCAGATCATACATTGATTGGTGCCCCTCCTATGTATGGTGGCTATGATTACACACCATATGAAATGAATGAACGTTCTGATGAATCACTTGTTTCAAAACACAATGAATCAATTACAGCTCTTGCTTCTATATTTAATAATGAAGGTTTCTCTGTAACCCTTACAGATATGTCCTGGGCAAATTACAGCTGGATTCCTGATACTCGAATTTATAATGACTATCCATACATAAATGTACAGCCTACTATTCGTGTTTATACAGATGTATGGCTTAAGCGTCATCCCGAAGCATCATCCACAACTGCAAGAAGTGATTTACTTAAACGAAATTTTATATGGTTCAGTTTCTTAAAAGTAATGCCTCTATATTTCCGTGATTCAATTTATAATGATGGTTTCTGGTGGAACACAAATCAGACGCTTGGAAATCTTCAGGATGTTGTAAATAATTATGCAGTACTTGATTTCTTACCAGAGCTTACATCTTTCGATTCTGATAAACCAAGTTTTACTTATCTTGTAAATGAATTAACCCATGAACCAAATTATCTTCAGGCACCAGATTACATACCATTATCGGAAGTTACTGATAAAGGCTCCGGTATTTTTGCCGAAGATGTTCATTATCATGCAAATGCAGGTGCATTAAAACGTTTAGGGGAATTTTTTGAATATCTTAAAGAAAATGATATTTATGATAACACAAAAATTATCATAACTGCAGATCATGGAGCACCTCTTGATAATTATATAAGTCCTGATCAGGGAAAAGCAAATCTTCCGTTCAGAATTGAAGCTTATAATCCTATCCTTCTTGTAAAAGATTTTAATTCTCATGGAAGTTTAAAAACAGATAATTCTTTTATGACTAATGCAGATACTCCATCTCTTGCATTAAAAGATATTGATGATGAAGCAATAAATCCATTTACCGGAAATCGCATAAACAGACCAGAAGAAAAAGAAAAAGTATATGTACCTTATGTCGATACCTGGTCTCCTGATGCACACAATAAAAACACTTTTAAAATTCCTGGTGATAACTGGTTTTCCGTACACGACAACATCTTTGATCCTGATAACTGGAAACAAGAATCACCATATGACTCAAAGGAGGCAAAATAATGTATTCCACCCTTTTATACATCGACCCAGGCACCGGCAGTATGCTCTTTTCTATTCTTATTGGAGCAGCAGCAACACTTTTCTTTTTAGGAAAGGCTGCCTGGCTTAAAATAAAACTTTTGTTTTCTGCTAAAAAGAATGGGGTTTCTGTTACAGCAGATTCTAACTTTAAAAAATATGTTATCTACAACGAAGGTCTTCAGTACTGGAACACTTTTAAACCAATTTGTGATGAGTTTGAAGCTCGCCAGATTGAACTTACCTACTACACTTCTGCCGAAAAAGATCCTTGTTTTGAAGCAGGCTACAAGTTTGTAAAACCAGAGTTTATTGGCGAAGGTAACATGGCTTTTGTAAAACTTAATATGCTTAGTGCAGGCGTTGTTCTTATGACTACTCCGGGACTTCAGGTTTATCAGCTTAAGCGTAGTAAAAATGTAAAACACTATGCACATATTCTTCATGCGCCAAGTGATGCAACTATGTACCGCCTTTTTGGTATTGATTATTTTGATTCTGTGCTTCTTTCGGGAGAATATCAAAAATCCGATATTAAGCTTTTGGAGACTCAGCGTGGTCTTAAAGAAAAAGAACTTGTGGTTGTAGGATGCCCTTACCTTGATACACTCAAACAAAAAATGAACAGCATACCGGCTGAAGAAAATCATAAATTTACTGTTCTTGTTTCTCCTAGCTGGGGTCCTAGTGCACTTCTTACAAAATATGGCGAAAAACTTCTGGATCCTCTTGTTGCAACAGGCTGGAATATTATTGTTCGTCCTCATCCTCAGTCAAAAAAATCAGAAGCCGAAATGCTTGAAAAACTTACTCAAAAATATAAAGACACACCAAATCTTACCTGGGATTATGAACGCGATAATATTTATTCCATGAAAAAATCTGACATTATGATTTCTGACTTTTCTGGTATTATTTATGATTATACTTTCCTTTGCGATAAACCTGTTATGTATGTAAATGCTCAGCTTGACCTTATGCCATACGATGCATGGGATTTACCGGAACAAGGCAAAAACATCTGGCAGTTTACAACACTTAAAGAAATTGGAATTGAACTCAAAGAAGAACAATTCTATAATATAAAAGATGTAATTCAGTCTGCTAGTGACAGTACTGAACTTGCCCAAAAACGTCATGCAGCAAAAGCACAAGCCTGGATGAACGAAGGAAATGCCGGAAAAGCTGTTGTTGATTTTATGATAAATAAACTTCCACAAAATCAGGAGGAAAAATAATATGCAAGCCCTTATGCTGGCCGCAGGTATGGGAAAACGCCTTGGCCGTTATACAAAAAATGCTACAAAATGTATGGTTCCAGTAAACGGAAAAACTCTTATTGAATATGCTATTGAAGCGCTTGTAAAAAACAACATTAAAAAAATGATTATTGTTGTAGGCTACAAAAGCGATGTTCTTATAAACTTTATTCATTCTAAATTCAATGAATCAAACCTGAACGGAATGCAAATTGAATTTATTGAAAATAAAGTTTACGACCGCACAAACAATATTTATTCACTTTATATGGCAAAGGATGCGTTCTGCCAGGATGATACAATCCTTTTGGAAAGCGACCTAATTTTCAAACCCGAAATTATTACTAAACTTATTAAATCTAAAGATCCTAATCTTGCAGTTGTTTCTCATTTTGAAAGCTGGATGGACGGAACCTGTACACTTTTGGACGAAGAAAACAATATTACAGGTATTCTTGATAAAGCTCATTTTAACTGGTTTGAAACTCAGGATTATTATAAAACAGTAAACATTTATAAGTTCTCAAAGGAATTTGCCAAAAATTATTATGTTCCTTTCCTTGAAGCTTATCAAAAATCTTTTGGTAAAAATGAATATTACGAACAGGTTCTTAAAGTTCTTTCTTTTCTTTCATCATCTACTCTTAAAGGACTTCCGGTTCCAGGTGATGACTGGTACGAAATTGATGACCCTGCCGATCTTGCAATTGCCGAAACTCGTTTTTCTAAAGGGAAAGATAAACTTAAGCTTTTACAGAAAACTTATGGTGGTTACTGGCGATATCCTCAGCTAAAGGATTATTGTTACCTTGTAAACCCATATTTTCCGCCACAAAAAATGGTTGATGAACTTCAGGCAAGTTTTAAAACACTTCTTACTCAATATCCTAGTGGTGCTGCTCAAATGAGTCTTCTTGCAGGAAAAATTTTCAATCTGCTTCCTGAACATGTAGTTGTAGGAAACGGTGCTGCTGAACTTATTTCTTCTTTGGGAGAAAAACTTACCAGTAAAGTTGCTGTTCCTTACCCTACTTTTAATGAATATCCTGAACGTTTTACAAATGCGCAGATTGTTCCTGTAAAAACAAATAAAAAAGATTTTTCTTATACTACAGCCGATATTCTTGAAGTTGTAAAAAAAGAAAATGTAAATACAGTACTGCTTATAAATCCTGATAATCCTTCGGGTAATTTCCTTCTTAAAAAAGATGTTCTTGCTTTACTTAAAGAACTTAAAGCACGCAATGTTAAACTTATATTTGATGAATCGTTTATTGATTTTGCCGAAAAAGAAATTCGTTATACACTTTTGAACGAAGAAATCTTAAACGAATATGACAATCTTATTGTTGTAAAATCTATAAGCAAGAGCTATGGTGTTCCGGGGCTAAGGCTTGGTGTACTTGCTTCATGTAATGCAGATTACATTAATCTTATTAAAAAGACAAATGCAATCTGGAACATCAATTCGTTTGGTGAATACTATCTTCAGATTTATGAAAAGTATTCTAAAACCTATGCTGCAGCCTGCGATTCTATTGCAGAAGAACGCGCTCGTTTTATAAAAGAACTTTCAAAAATCAAAAAATTTAAGGTATTCCCAAGTCAGGCAAATTTTGTTTTGTGTCGTCTTGATGGAGAAAATCGTTCAGATAAACTTGCTGTTGCTCTTATGGAAAAATATAATATTTTCATAAAAGACTTAACCGGCAAAAAATGCTTTGATGAACCAAAATATATAAGGCTTGCAATTAGAAATCAGGAAGATAATGATGTTCTTATTGCTGCATTAAAAGATTGTATAAAATAATGAAAGTAGCCATAGATTGCAGAATGCTTGGAAGTGGCGGCATTGGTTCGTACCTTGCGGCCCTTCTGCCATTCTTTGTAAAAGAATATGAATGTACTCTTTTTGGAAACAGAGAATTAATTTCTAAGTATGCAGGACAGGGAAATTATTCTGTTATCGATTGCAGCATAAAAACTTTTTCGATAAAAGAACTTCTTTTTTTTCCTTATGAATTTCGAAAAATTATTAATTTATGCGATTTGTATTACACTCCTTACTGTAATATTCCTTATGGCATAAAAATTCCTATTTTTTCTACAATTCACGATGTTGTCTTTCTTGATGTTCCGGGGCTTTCGGGAATTAGAGGTACAATTATTCGTAAATGGTTTTATCAGCATGCTGTAAATAAAAGTAAAATTGTTTTTACAGTTTCAAATTTCAGTAAAGAAAGAATTGAACATCATCTTAAAACAAAGCCTTCAAAAATCATAACAACCTATAACGCTTTACCTCAGTGGTTTTATCAGGATGTTAACATTAGTGTACAGAAAGAAAACTATATTTTGTTTGTAGGCAACATTAAAAAGCACAAGGGGTTATCAACTTTACTTAAGGCTTTTAAGCTTGTTCTTTCTCACGGCATTCATACAAAGTTGATGATTGTAGGCAATAAAGAAAACTTTCGTACCGGCGATGATGAAATTTGGGAACAGATTTCTAACTTTCCAAGCGATGCTGTTACTTTCACAGGCCGCATTTCTGATTCTGAACTTAATGAAGTTTACGCCAAGGCAAAGGTTTTAGTTCAACCTTCCCTTTACGAAGGCTTTGGTATGCCGCCACTTGAAGCACTAAACCTGGACACAGATGTTGTTTTATCTGACATTCCTGTTTTCAAAGAAATCTACAACGGTTTTCCGGTAATTTTCTTTAAATGTCAGGATGCTGATGACCTTGCCCAAAAACTTATTCAAAACTGGGACAACTTTGGCCAAAAAACAATCCATGTTCCCGATACTTACTCGTTTGAAAAAACATTTGATATTATAAAAAATACAATAGCTAATTAATATTATAAATATTTGAATTATGGTTGTGACCGTAGTCAAAAATGGCTGAGGACAACTTCCTTCTGTTGGCTGAAGACATTTTTGACGAGAGGGAACAACCATAGTATATAATACATATTTCTAAATTGAATGAATATTATTTATTTATTATAATATATGTATGAAAGTTGCAATTGTACATTACTGGCTTGTTACTATGCGTGGCGGGGAAAAAGTTCTTGAAGAACTCTGCAAAATGTTTCCTCAGGCTGATGTTTTCACCAATGTTTATGATCCGGATAAAATCTCTCCGACAATAAAATCTCATAATATTTATACAACAAAAATAAACCGCTGGCCTATGGCTAAAAAACTTTATCAAAAATATATGCCTTTTATGCCAAAAGCACTTATGGAGCTTGACCTTACTTCGTATGACCTTATTATTTCAAGTGAATCGGGTCCTGCAAAAGGTGTCTGTCCTGCTCCAAATGCTTTTCATCTTTGCTACTGCCATACTCCTATGCGCTACCTTTGGGATATGTATCATGAATATTTTGACAAGGCAAATCCTTTAGTACGCTTTTTTATGAAAAAAATGATTCCTTCGTTACGCCAGTGGGATGTAATGTCAAGCAATCTTGTTGACCACTTTGTTGCAAACTCTTCTTTTGTAGCTGCCAGAATCCAGCGCTACTATAACCGCAAAGCCGATGTTGTTTTTCCACCATGCGATATTCAAAAATATGCAGATTGTGTTCGTGAACCAAAAGATTTTTACCTTTTCTTTGGCCAGCTTGTAGGCTATAAGCGTGCAGACCTTGCAATAGAAGCTTGTATTAAATCTGGCCGGCGCATAGTTGTTATTGGAGACGGAAAATCAAAACAGGCAAAAAAATATGAAAAATCAGGGCTTGTAACCTTTACAGGCCGTGTAAGTGACCAGAAAGTAAAAGAATATTTGAGTACAGCTAAAGCATTATTGTTCCCTGGCATAGAAGATTTTGGAATTATTCCTGTAGAAGCAAACTCTGCCGGTTGTCCTGTGCTTGCTTACCGAAAAGGCGGGGCCTGTGATTCAATTTTAGAAAATAAAACAGGCTTATTTTTTGAAGAACAAACTGTTGATTCTCTTATTGCCTGCATGGAGGATTTTGAAAAACGCGAAGCTCAATTTACAGACCGCAAGATATACACCAAACATGTTCAGCAATTCTCTAATGAAAATTTTGTAAAGAAAATATCTCAAATTGTAGAAAAAAAGGAACGCCTGTAATGAAAAAATTTTTCAAACTTCATCTTCTTATAATCTTACTTTTTTTATTTACACAGTCTTTATGGAGTCAAGTTTTAAACGATACACAAATTATTCATTCTGATCACTGGATTTACGATTCCTTATACAAGCTTGGAAAAGAAACAAAAACACTCGGTTTTTACGAAAACACAATGCTTAGTGTTGGCGAAATAAAATTCTATTTTGAAAATATAGACAAAGACGAACTTTCTGAAGCAGGAAAATCAATTTATGACAGAATTGAAGCGTTTTTATATTCGGATTCAAATCTTATACCTGATATTCCTTTTATGGAAGATGATTCCTTTAAGCTTGAAACAAATTTAATCGTAAATCCTGAATTATATTATAAAAGTAATGATCAGATTCCGTGGTCATTCCGATACTGCTATGTTGATAATTTTATAACACTACCCGTTGTTTTAGGCATTTCTGATTATTTTACAATTGGGACATATCCTTTTTTTGGAAAATCTAATATAGGTCAGCAGGATTCCAAAAACATTTCTAATGTTCCATACAAAGAAGATGATATTGAGTTTAATTTTATTAAATTTTCTTATGGCAGCACAGGTTTTTATTTTGACAATTGGGGAATAAATCTTAATATAAACAGACAAGGACTTACAATTGGAAACACTAAGCTCGGTAGTATTTTTTATAACAAAACCTTCGAAACCGATGCTTATGCTCAATTAAATGTTTATACAAATTGCTTTAAGTATTCAGGCGACATTATTCAGGTTGATTATTCAAAATATTTATTCCTTCACCAGATTGAATTTATAGCTTTCAAAAACTTTAAGCTTGGTGTTTTAGAAGGTTCACAATTATGCCAGCCAGCAGAACTTCGTTTTAATATTCCATTTATGTTCATGCATCAGTTTGCTGCCTGGGAAGATTACAGCCGCAGCACAGATATAACTCCTTATGCCGAAGAAAACTTCTGCGCTTATTTTGGCGTTCTTTGTGAATGGAATCCTATTAAATATACAAGATTTTATTTGCTTTATGCTCAAAACGAACTTCAAACTGCCAGTGAAAGAAACAGTTATATAGGCGGTTTGTATCCAGACAGTTTTGGATACCAGGCAGGCGTTGACCTTTCTATACCTGCAATTTTTGACGGTTACTGGAATATTGCCCTTGAAGGAGTTTACGCTTCTCCATATTTATATATAAAACATACTCCAATTGCTTCGTTATACCGTGAACGCGAAGATAATCTTTCTTCTGATATTATAAAATCATGGATTGGTTTTCCATATGGACCAGATTGTATTGCCGGACACTTAAGCTTTGGCTACGAAAAGCCTTCAAAATGGAATGCAAGCCTTGGCTATAATCTTATTGTAAAAGGCGAAAATGATTTTGCGATGTTTGATTCTAACCCTGAAACTGCGAAACATTATATAAAAAAGAAATATAAAAATAATGAAGAAGAAGATTTCTACTATGATTACTACCCTCCAACTGCTTTTAATCTTGGAACAAAAACTCACGAAGAAGCACAGGAAGATGCATTAAACATGCTTCCATCCGGCATCTTACAATACACAAATCAGATTATTCTGAACGGTTCTTATATAATTAATAATCATTTTAAGCTCAACGGTCAGTTTATTTATTCAATTATAAAAAACTGTGGTCATCAAACAGACAAATCAGAAAATGGTGTTGAACTATCACTTTCAATGACATATAATTTATTTTAAATAATGAGGCATAATGAAAATGAAAAAACTTTTATTATCAATCGTATCACTTTTTTTTATTTTAAACTTTTTATCTGCACAAAATAATATCTCTATTGATATTAATGATCCAGTTTATGGAATTTTACGCTCTGCGGAAACTCAAAATCTGTGTTCACCACTTTCAACCTCAAAGCCTTATACAAAAAAATATATAATATCAAAGCTTGAAGAAATTCATTTGAATCTTGAAGATTTAGAAGATGATCAGTCACTCGAAATTATTGAATATTATCTGAATAAATATGAATATGAACAGGGTCAGCATGTAAAAGAAGGTTATATAAAAATTGAAAATAAAGATGTTGATTATCCGGCTTCCTTTATTATTTATAATACCTTCGAATTAAACCTTGGAACTGGACTTTATAAAAATAATTCACAAAATTCTACTGGCTTTGAAGGTTATTCAAGATTCGGATTTATGGGAGACCTTGGAGAAAATCTTTCGTATAATTGTACTGGTTTTCTGGGACTTACAAAAATGCCGCTCGAAGAATTAGGTGATGATTATAATGTCGGTTCCTGGCTTTACAATATCCATGATGGTAAACCTCAAAGTCCACGCACAATAAAAACCTACAGAAACAATTCCTTCTTACCTTATAAATATTCAAAATATTGGGATGGTTCCTGCTATTATCTTTCTAATATTTCTGGTGATGGTCTTAAAACCTGGGCATTTAATACTGCTCTTGCATTTGCAATGAACGGAGAAATTCATGCTTCTTTCCATGAAAATACAATTGAGCTTGGAATTGCACGACAAAGACGTGAATGGGGTGCTATGGATACAGATTCCAGCCTTGTTTTGAATAGTAAGGCTCGTCCTTTCCTTGCAGCTGAAGCAGTTTTTGCTCCTTTTGATTTTCTTTCTCTCGCAACTTTAACTGGTGCGCTTGAAATGCCTAACCAAGATCATATTAATGATGGAGCCTGGTATCTTACAGATGATGATGGTGTTAAAACAGGTGATTGGGAAGACGGTATGTTTTTCCAGAACGCATTTTCTATGATTATGGTAAATCTTGAATTAGAACATCTTCATTTTGATTTTGGTAGTACTGTAATCTGGCCAAAGCGTTTTGAACTTGGATACGCATTCCCGCTTATTGATAATGTTGTTTATCAGAATGATATCGGCGACAATGATAACCTTGCTTTGTTTACAGATATTAAATTTAAGCTTCCACAAATTGGCTCTATATGGTTTTCTGGTTATCTTGATGAAATTATTTCTCCAACAACAAAATTCTGGCGAAAAGTACGGGCTATGTTCGCTTTTCAGGCAGGAGCAAAGGTTAATGTTCCAATTCTACCATTTACAACAGCTTCTTTCCGTTATACAAAGGTTGAACCATATTGTTACACACATAACTCTGTAAATTATACACCATGGTACAGACAATATATAAGCTTAAGTTATACAAATAATGGAGAATGTCTTGGTTATTATCTTGCACCTAACTCCGATGAATTTAATTTCCAGCTTGAAGCTAATCCTTCTCCTTATTTGAATTTTGGTTTTCAATATCAGCTTATAAGACACGGTGTTGACTGGGGAAGCGGTTCAATTATCGGCTGTAATCTCTATTCCGAATTAAGAAATACCGGTCGTGACGAACTTGATAAATACTTCCTCCGTGACGGAACTTACGAATGGTCAAATATTATTTCTTTACACGGTAGTTATAATTTAAGACAATTTGATATTCCTGTTACAATAAATGCCGGTCTTGGCTATATTTACGATTGGTTTACAGCAATTGACGGTGAACCTGGAAAAAATACAAGCTACTCTATTATCAATAATGATGAATATTCAGAAAAACATGGAATTGTACTCAATTTAGGAGTTTCAATCTTATTTGAATAGACATATTTTCTATATAATGTTATAATTTTTATTATGACAAAAACAGAATTTGAGGCATATCTTAAAAAGAATTTTCCACGAACAAGTTCGTTTTTTTCAGGTTTTTCTCTTTTTATTGTAGATATTCTTGTCCTTATTCTGTGTATTGGACTTGGTTTCTTTATTGTAAATCTTTTTGCAATTCATGATATTAACTTCCGTTCCTTTATAAACTATACAATCTTTATTCCGTTTATTCTTTTGCTTTTTGGCTGCATGGGTCTTTATCCGGGAATTATGATACCAGCCGCAGAACAAGTAAAAAAATATAGTATATCATCGTTTTTTGGTTTTTCGGTAATTACATCTTTTGTTGTAGTTTCCAGTCTTACAGATTCTAATCCTGCTGCTATAATCCGAAGTTATTCAGGAAACGTAGAAATCATTCTTGCATTTTTCATTACGTTTATTTTTTCAATTTTTCTTTTACCTACATTCCGTGAATTTGCAAAAAGAAAATTCTCTAAAAATAAATGGTTTGGAGTTCCTGCCGTAATTTATTGTACGAGTTCCAGTGCAGATGAAGTAATTAAAAGGCTGAATAAAAATAAATATTTAGGATATAAACCTGCAGTTATAATTGATGCCGCTTTAAAAGAACCTTGTATAAAAGACAATATTCCTGCATTTCCACCAGTTAATGATATTAACGATATTATCCATGATTTTAATATTAAACAGGCAATTATTTGTGATTATAAAGATGAAATTTCTACTATAATGACTTCTTATCGTTATACAATTGCAGTTTCTGTTTCTCAAACATCATTTACTTGTTCACAGCAGCTTAAAGATATTGCCGGAATTATCGGTTTTGCTTCTACACATAACCTTACATTTAAAACTAATCTTTTCTTAAAACGATTTCTTGATATTTTTATAATTATTCTTTTTTCACCAATTCTTATTCCGTTATTTTTCATTCTTATAATATTAACAAAACTTACCTCTAAAGGACCTGTTTTTTATGGTCACAAGCGTGTTGGTAAGAACGGAAAAGAATTCAAATGCTGGAAATTCCGTTCAATGTGTATCGATGCCGACAAAAAGCTTGATGAGATTCTGGCAAATAACCCTCAGATGCGCGAAGAATGGGAAAAAGAACGGAAATTTACAAATGATCCACGCGTAACAAAATTTGGAAAATTCTTACGAAAGACAAGTCTTGATGAACTTCCACAATTGATAAATATTTTACTTGGACAAATGAGTTTTGTTGGTCCAAGGCCTGTTACTGAACCGGAATTAGAAAAATATGGCAATTACAGAGATTATGTTCTTTCTGTTTCTCCTGGCCTTTCCGGTATGTGGCAAACCTCTGGTCGTTCCGATACAGAATATGAAGAACGCATAGCTCTTGATTCTTATTATATCCAGAACTGGTCAATTTGGCTTGATATATGGATTTTAATTAAAACTGTTTATGTTGTTTTAAAAGGACGCGGTGCTTACTAATGAAAAAAATCGCTTTCTTTTTTACATTAATTCTTTTTTTATTTCCTGTTGCCGCACAACAATATAAAATTGAAGATGTTAATTATTCTATTCAAGGCTGTGGACATCCTATTTTTGGAATTACCCAGGAATACGCACTTGCTCAACAGGTACCCATTGATAAAAAAAAGGTATTTCAGAATACAGAAGAATTAGAATTATATGTTTTAGATTTGAATAAACGTCTTCAAAATCTTAGAGCTTTTGAAACAATTGATATTTCTTATGAAAATTGTGAATCAGAAAACGAAACAGGTGCACCTGTTCCTGTAAAACTTTTGATTTCGGTAAAAGATTCATTTCACCTTTTTGCAATTCCGGGGCCAAAATACGATTCAAATACAGGACTTACTTTTAAACTTAAAATTAAAGACTCTAACTTTTTAGGTACACTTAATACACTTTCTTCAGATTTATATATTCTTTTACCAACTCATGAATCTGATGGTAATAGCACCGAATTTGGCTTCAATGTAGGTGCAGATTATCCTTTTAAAGCCGGTATTTTTGATGCTGTATGGCTTAACGATTTAGGTTTTTCTTTTACAATTGGAGACAGCATGCCTGAATGGGATATCCGTACAGGTTTACGTCTTTCACTTCCATTTGAAAAAACATCTATTGTATTCGAAACAAATCAAAGGTTTGTTAATAATTTTGGTTATAAACAATATGGTGATAACTTATATTTTGTAAACGATTTAAAAGTTTATGTTCCTTTTATAATTGCCAAACTTAATTATTTTGGAAACTTAACTTACACTCCTTATACAATTACAACCTTTAACTGGGATTTTGACGGTATTTCAACAGAAAACTCAGGACTTTCTAGTCCAGTTATGACTATAGGTCACAGTCTTTCGTTTGGACGCGTAGACTGGAGTCAGAATCTTAGAACCGGTTTTTCTTTAAGTCTCGATAATTCTTATACATATAACTTTCAACGCAATAGATTTTATCCTCAGATTCAACTCGACACTTGTGCATACAAAAAAATTGATTTAATTGATGATTCTTATTTTTTACGAAATTTTGGTATAGCAGCAAAATCAATAATATTTACATATCTGTTTAATCCAAAGCAAGATAAATATATTTACAATGATGGAAACGCAATTGGCCGACATTTACGAGGAATACGAGACTCTCAGGTTTATGAAGGAACAAATATTTCTTCACTCTCACCTACAAACGCTTTTATATTAAACTTTGATCTTCCAATTCATTTTTTTACAACTAATTTTACAAAATCATTTTTACGATACATGAATTTTGACCTGCAGCTTTCACCATTCTTTGATATGGCCTTATGTTACAATAAAATAAATCAAACTTTCTTTTCTTTTAAAGATGGCTTTTATGCCGCAGGATTAGAAGTAATTGTTTATCCTCTTAAATGGTCTGGAATTACAATTAGAGGAAGTGTTGGCGTTGATGTAGGCCGTAAATTCCTTTCAAATTATCTGAACATGGATTGGCGCGAAAGCGTTTCCAAAAAAGAATTCTCCATCGGTTTTGGGCTCCATTACTGAGAAGCTTGATAATATAATACTAAAGAAATCATTTGTGAAAAAAAATATGCAGTGAAGGACATTCCTCTTCGCCCATGTCCTTCACTGCATATTTTTTTTCACCAGTTGTTTTTTACTCTGGATTTTTTATACCATCAAGTTTATCAAGTTTAAGAACTGCATCCTGCTGCCAATACTGTTGTGGCGAATGAAAAGCAAGAATCGTTAATAAGTTATACGAAAATTTTGTATAACCACATTCATTACATATTTCGCAGAACAAATTAAAGCTTCTCCAAACTTCATTATCGTTTCCCCATTTTACAATATCATTATGCAAGGAAACTAAATCAAGAAAGTCCTGAAGATTTACATATTCAAAATCAATATCTCGCTTTGAAACTACATTGTAGATTTTTGTAAAACCAGTTATTACTGCTACAGCACAATAATCGAATGCCTTGTCAAATTCATTAATTGAATAATAATATTGTGCAAGCTCATAAAAAGCTCTTAAACAAAAATAATCCTGTGCACGATACATTGTAAAAAACTTTTCAATTGCAGCATCATCATTTTTTGAAACAGTATTTTTCATTGAACGCGCCAGAGTCATGTTTGTCTGATTCTGTTCTTTACCTATAATATTTAAAAGTCTTATTTCCATTAATTCATAATCACCACTTAATCTGCTAAGATCTGCAAGTAAGTAAATTATTTCATAACGTTCATCTGGAATATCAAGAACTTCCGAGTTTTCTAAGGCTTTAAGATAATATTGTTCTGCAAATGAATATTCACCTTCAATTTTATAAATATCACCAATAAGCTTTTGTGCTTCAGGATATTCTTCATGACTTTTTATATAAGCTAATATTTTAGTTATTGAATTATCAAACTGACCTTTTGAATTATAATAATTTATAAGATTTATTACATCATATTCATCACGGTTTGTTAATACCGGAATAATACTTAATATGTTGTCGCCTGCATTTTTTACTTCTCTTGCTGAAATACTTGTTGAAATTGCATCATAATCTGCTTTCAGCTGCTCTTTTTTATACAAAATTGCATCTTCAGCATATTTTAATGCTTTTCCATATTCTTTATTTTCATATGCAGCCTGAGCATTACGGAATGAAATAATACTTTTTGAATTTAAGTTATTTTGTGCAAAAATTGTGAGACTAAAAAACGATAAAATAACTAAAAGGATAATTTTTTTCATAAAGAATTTAATTCCTCTATAAATACTTTATCGGCATCTTTTGCGTCTATCGTTCGTACTATTTTACCTTTTTTAAAAATAATTGCTTTGTCGGCTGTTCCTGCAATTCCAATATCTGCATGGCGGCCTTCACCAGGACCATTAACAACACAACCCATTATTGCAACAGTTATATCTTTTTGCATTGCAAGAAGTCTGTTTTCCCAGCGTTTCATAAAACCAATTACATCAAAGCCAATACGACCACAGCGTGGACACGAAACTATTTTTACTCCGCCTGCACGCTTTCCGCATTCTTTTAAAATATTCAGGCCGGCAATTACTTCGTTTTCAGGCGTGTCCGAAAGGCTAACCCTTATTGTGTCTCCAATACCCTGATTAAGCAATGTCGAAAATGCAATTGAAGATTTTACAATACCTCCAATGAGCGGGCCTGCTTCTGTTACGCCAAGATGCAGCGGATTATTATATTTTTGGCTATAAAAAGTATTACACTGTATAGTTTCGTTAACATCACTAGACTTCATGCTAACTACATACTGATCAAAATTGTATTTTTCAAAGATTGCCGCTTCCCGCACGGCTGTTTCGCAAAGTCCCTGGGCGCGGGTAATAGTTCCAGCTGCAATTTGTTCCTGTAAATCTTTTGGAAGACTTCCGCTGTTTATTCCAATTCTTATAGGAACACCGTTCTGGCGGCAGGCTTCAATGACCGTGCGTGTATTTTCTTCTGAACCAATGTTTCCCGGGTTTATTCGTATTGCAGCAACATTACCCTTCAGACATTCAAGTGCAAGTGTGTGGTCAAAATGAATGTCTGCAACAAGCGGGAGTTCTGTTTGTTCTGCCAGAAGACAAAGTCCCTGCGCACTTGGTAAATCAGGAACAGCAAAACGAATAATGTCGCAGCCAAGTTCTTTTAACTGCGACATTTCGTTGAGAATTTTTTCTAATTTCGTAGGATTAGAAGTAAGGTCATCAATCGGCTCCTTCCACATTGTCTGCAGCGATACCTGTGAATCTCCACCGATTGATATTAATTTAGTTTTCCCCTTCCCACCCAAGTAAACTTTTTTGGTCAATTTATCGTCTTAGCAAACAATTATTGAGAATACCATAGCGAACAAAGCTACAGTTTCACAAAGACCTACTACCATGATGTACTGAGCAAAACCTTTTCCTGTTTCACCAAGGGCATCTGAACCGGCAGCACCAGCTTTTCCCTGAGCAATAGCAGAGAAACACATTGCAAGACCAGAAGCAATACCAAGACCAAGAAGGAAGCCGGCAGGCTTATCTGAACCATTCATTGACTGCATAAGCAAGAAACCATAAATTGTCTGTGTAAGTGGAGCACCGGCAAATACTGTAAGAATGAATGGAGCAGGCTTGTTATTAATATAACAGCGTTTCCAGGCTCCGATTGCCCCCTGTCCGGCAATTCCAATTCCAATTGCTGAACCAATAGCAGCAATACCCATTACAACAGCAGCACCAAGCATACCAAAATCCATAATTTATCTCCTTATTTATTTTCCTTTTCCTTAAAAGGACTATATTTTAATCCAGACCATGACATTCCTAAATGGCTTGAAAATTCAAGTGTATTAAGACGCACGCCATGAACTATAACCGACAACAAGTTCAGAATCATGTTCAAGCCATGTCCGAACGCCAAAAGTGCAACAAATGCAAGGAACAAAATTGCGTGTCCCCACATAGGACCAGCCATTTCGTTTACAGTATTACTGATTGCAGCACCTGCAAGTCCAACTGCCCACAAACGGATGTAAGAAACAATATCACTGAATACGTTTACTACACCAAGCAGTACGGAAATAATATTCTTACAGCTTTCAAGTACAGATTTTCCAACTGAACCTTCGTAGTTGCTGAAGATAAAACTTAAAACAAAGCCTACACCAACAAGACTGATTTCGAAAAGTCCGATTGGGAATCCGTAAATCTTTTCTGTAAAACTGAATACTGTAGAACTTACAACCATTGAAAGTACAACCCAGTACATACCAATAAGCTGCAAAAGTGCACCAAAATCACCAAGAACCTTAAGCGATTTTCTGTTACGAATCATTGCTTTAATATGTGCAACACTAAGCTGCAGTAAGGCAAGTGTAAAACAGAATATCTGAAGATTCTGTGCATTTGATAAACCTTCTGTTTCGTTAGGTTTCCAGAACGGTGTCCATTGCTGTTCATACGCATTAGAAATCTGTGGAATAGAAAGCTTTACAAGCCACTGTGGAAGCTGTTCAGGTTTTAGTCCAAACCAGGTACAAGTTACCATACCCCATACTATTGTAGCAAAGCCTACAAGAGTAACAAGCCCAAGTAATGGAGCAGGTTTCTTTCCAGTAAATACGGCCTTGAAAATCATTATGAGACCGATTACTGTAACTAAAAGTCCGTAACCACCGTCTCCAAAAATCATTCCAAAGAAAATTGTAAAGAACAATAGGAACCAGCCCGAAATATCATATTCATGATAGCCTGGAACTGTTCCCAAAAAGTCTGTGAGTGGATATATTAAACTTACAAACTTGTTGTTCTTAAGCTTTGTTGGAACTTCCAAATCGTCATCTTCCGGATCTTCACAGGCAACTGCCCACTGATTTTTAGCACAGGCAGCTTTGAATTCTTCAAGGTCGGCAGTTGGAACATAACCGGTAATCCAGGCAAGTTCATTTTCTGAATCAATATTTTCATGTTCCATACCGGCGTTTACATTTTCAAATTCAATATCCGATTCCAGATTCTTACGGAAAGCTGTAATAGCAGGAATATAGATAGCATTTTCCATATAAAACTTTTCTATACTCTTAATTTCAGCTTCATCATCTTTTATTTCTTTCTCAAGAACTTTTGTAGAAAGACGTGGGAAAGGAACCTCAAAGGCTTCTGGTAAAAGCTTCTCTGGTCTGCCTTCTCCACCATTTATAATAAGGAATCTTACAAGCTTTTTGTCATTATTTACAAGAATCGTTTCAATTTCCTGATCAACAAGACTGTATTTTTCTGCAGGAATTTCATACATCTTGATTTGAATTCCTTTTTCATTAAGGTATTCAAAATCTTCAAGACTTACACTTCCCCAGTTTGCAAAACGATCAAGTTCTGTTGTATCTGCAGATATTTCTTCAAGAAGCTGTTTTTTTCTTTCAGACTTCTGGACAACAGATTTACAAAGCTCAATAACTTTAGAATCAGAAATTGATGGAGAAAGTTTTTTTGTTTTTTTATCAAGCTTTACTTCACCTAAAATACTTTCTGAAACTACAGCATTGTTAGTATATTCCTTAAAAGCATTCAGCTTTTCGCTTGAACCTTCCATTTTTTTAAGATGTACAAGTCCAATTTTTCGAAGAGCTTTTAATGCATCTTCTTTTTCTTTGTTGAGAAGTACGACAGAAACTTTTTTCATTTGTTCAATCATTTGCCGGCCTCCTCTGCATCAAGTTCAACTTTTGCCTGAAGCTTTTTCTTTGATATTTTACTTCGGACAACTGCCGCAACCTGTTCATCACCAAGATAAACGGTTATTTTCTTAATATTCGCCTTGGTCTGAGGTATTTTTACTTTTTCAAAAAGATTTACACGTTGTGTAGTTGTGCGTAATTCCTTTGAAAGAAGCCTTACCTGTTCATCAAGAACTTCGGCTTCCAAATCAAGCGAAAGTGCCTTTTCCATACGGTCTGCAGCCATATCAATCCAGAGCGGTGTTTCGTAAAGGTTGTAATCCCCTCTTCCAAAATCGGCTCCTTCGTATACAGGAATTGTAACACCTGCGATGTTACCGAATCCTTTTTTGATATTTTTTACAGTTACCATATCAGGTTTAAAAGCTTCACGTTCACCGAATACTGCAATCCATTCGTCAAACTCTTTTTCAAGAGCAACGCGTGCTGCACGTACTTCCTTGGCCTTGGCGTCTATAGTGCGGATTTCTGTCTGAAGCTGTTGTTTTTTGAGAATAAGTGTTGGAAGATAGCGGTTATACATTTTAAGCGCATCTTTCTGAACCTTTAGCTCATTTTTTGTCAGCTTAATTTTTGCCATTTCAAAACTCCATGTCATTATCGGGCTTGACCCGATAATCTTTTATCAGATTGCCGTGTCAAGCACGGCAATGACGTTTTTGCACTACTTCTTCTTTGGCCAATACTCTTCGATGAGCGATGACTTTAAGCCGGTTTCTTCCGGATCAAAGCAGTCGGCCAGAATCTTCCAGCCAAGGTCAAGTGCATCTTCCAATGAAATATTCTTTGAAAGATCCATCATTCCGTCTTCAAACATCTTTCCGTAAACAAGGAGCTTATCATCCCACTTACTCATATTAAAGCCCATAGACTTCTTTTCGAGTGTGTCTTTGTAATTTGAATAAAGACGAATCATACCATCCATAAGGGCTCGGTGGTCTGAACGGGTTGTTCCGTTTACATTCTGCTTAAGACGTGAAAGAGAACCGAACGGCTCAATACGTCCACCTTTAAGGTAGTACTGACCTTCGGTAATATAACCTGTGTTATCCGGTACCGGGTGAGTAACATCATCACCAGGCATTGTAGTAACTGCAAGAATTGTTACAGAACCTGCACTATCAAAGTCTACGGCTTTTTCGTAGCGGGCTGCAAGCTGTGAATACAAGTCTCCAGGATAACCACGGTTAGAAGGAACCTGTTCCTGTGTAATGGCAATTTCCTTCATTGAGTCTGCAAAGTTTGTCATATCGGTAAGAAGTACAAGTACGTCTTTTCCTTTAAGGGCAAACTGTTCTGCAACTGCAAGTGAAAGGTCAGGAATTTTCTGACATTCTACAGTTGGGTCAGCGGCTGTATGCATGAACATTACAGTCTTACTAAGAGCGCCACCATCTTCAAGAGTCTTCTTAAAGTAAAGGTAGTCATCATATTTAAGACCCATACCACCAAGAACAATTACGTCAACTTCGGCCTGCATGGCAATGCGTGCAAGCAGCTGGTTATAAGGTTCTCCAGAAATAGAGAAAATAGGAAGTTTCTGAGATACAACCAGTGTATTGAACATATCAATCATTGGGATACCTGTACGAATCATACGGCGTGCCATAATACGTTTTGAAGGGTTTACAGAAGGTCCTCCAATTGTAACAAGGCAGTCTGCAAGAGCAGGTCCATTATCGCGTGGCTGTGCTGAACCGTTAAAGATTCGTCCAAGTAAATCATCAGAGAAAGAAACTTCCATCTGATGTCCTAAGAATTTGATGTGGTCTCCGGTAGAAATACCTCGTCCTCCGGCGAATACCTGAAGACTAACTACATCACCTTCAATTTTATTTACTTCGGCAAGAGACTTACCAAAGCGTGTTTCAATTTCCGCAAGCTCACCATAAGCAACGCCTGTTGCTTTTACAGTGATAACGCTTCCGACGATGGATTCAATCTTACTATAAACTTTGTTCATAATTATTCACCATCCTTAAGCATTGCTTTAACTTCGTCGCGCACAACACCTTTTGCACTTGCATAGTGTGCATCAACATCTTTTTCTGCCTGCTTGAATTTATCGCTCTTCCACAAAGAATAGTTCCAGTCTATGAACTTCAGACGCATCTGGTTAAAGAAGTTTCGTGCTGTATCTTTGTCTTCAAGTTCAAAGTCGGTACCAAGAACTTTAAGAACCTTTGCAAATACATAACGCTGACGTTCCGGACTTACAGCAGCATCAATTTCATCGAATGAGTTCTGCTGCATATAAACTGCATCAAGGAATTCGCTTTTAAGATATTCGATGTAATCTTCTGTCGTAGTACCTTCTTCACCAACTACCTTCATCATCTGGTTTACTTCAACACCGCTAAGGAAAACTTTTCGTGCATAGCTTACCCAGTCTTCACGGATAACTGATTTGTACTTAGACCATGAAATAAGAGGGTCAATTGCAGGATACTTACGTGCATCTGAACGTTCGCGGCTAAGTCCATGGAAAGCACCTACTACTTTAAGTGTTGCCTGAGTTACAGGCTCTTCAAAGTTACCGCCGGCAGGAGAAACTGTACCACCAATTGTTACAGAACCAACGTTTCCGTCGCGAAGTTTTACAATACCAGCACGTTCATAGAAGGCTGCAATATAAGATTCAAGGTAAGCAGGGAATGCTTCTTCACCAGGAATCTCTTCCAAACGACCAGACATTTCACGAAGTGCCTGAGCCCAACGAGATGTTGAGTCTGCAAGGAGCAATACATGTAAGCCCATCTGACGATAATATTCAGCAAGTGTAACAGATGTATAAACTGAAGCTTCTCGAGATGCAACAGGCATTGAAGAAGTGTTACAAATGATAATTGTTCGTTCCATCAAAGAACGACCTGTTCTTGGGTCTTTCAATTCAGGGAACTCTTTAATTGTTTCTACAACTTCACCTGCACGTTCACCACAGGCAGCGATGATTACTATATCAACGTCTGCATTTCGTGATGTTGTATGCTGAAGTACTGTCTTACCTGCACCGAAAGGTCCTGGAATACAATAAGTACCACCTTTAGAAACAGGATAGAAAGTATCGATAAGACGAATCTGTGTTACCATTGGTTCACTTGGAGCAAGTCTTTCTGCATAACAATCTACTGCTCGTTTTACAGGCCACTTAAAGGCCATCTTTAATTTATATGTTTTACCCTTCTCATCTTTTACTTCGGCAACTGTATCTTCAATTGTATATTCGCCAGGTTTTGTAACCTTTGATACAGTGTACATTCCAAGCATATCGAATGGAACAAGAATTTTATGTGTGAATGGGCCTTCTGGAACAGAACCAATCGGGTCTCCACGAAGAACTTTGTCACCAACTTTTACTGTTGGAGTCCATTCCCATTTTTTATCTCTTGGAAGAGAATCTACATAAACACCGCGCTCAAGGAAGAAGCCTGCTTTTTCTGCAACAAGTGGAAGAGGATTCTGTAAACCATCAAAGGTCTGTCCAAGAAGTCCTGGTCCTAATTCTGCACAAAGAAGGTCGCCAACTAAGTCAACCTTGTCTCCAGCCTTGATACCCTGTGTCATTTCGAAAATCTGCATTTGTGCTTTATTTCCGCGGATACGGATAATTTCACCACGCAGCTTTTTTCCGTCAACATTTACGTAACCTACTTCGTTCATAGAAACAGAGCCTTCGAATTCAATCGTGACCATGTTTCCATTAATGCCGGTTACTTTTGCTTTTGTATCAGTCATTATTTATCTCCATCAAGTATCGTATCGTAAATCTTATGATAAGATGTCTTTCCGTTTTCGACTTCGAACTTACGCATACGCTCAACCAGCATAAGTCTGATGCCATAGGCATACACCGCATCAATTGAAAATGCATCTAAAGGACGCAAATCATCAAGAAGGCGTAACCTGTATTCATAAAGAAACTGTTCTGCACTTAAAGGACTGTCCATTCCAACTGCAGTACGTGCGGCAGAAATAATATCTGCAGTACAACCAGCCGGCAAAGGAAAAGTATCTTTTTTGAGCTTTTGTGCACGAATTTGTGCAAGTGCGCATCGCAGGTTTCTTTCTTTTTCGTACCAGATATCAAGAAATTTTGAACCGGTTGCATTTAATTCCATTGACGGAACTAAAGAAAGACCATTTAAAATTGATTTTTCTTTATCCGAAATGAAACGACTGGCAATTTCCCTGAAGCTTTCGCTTGTTAAAGGAAGTGCAGATTTGCTTTCGGCTGAAGAGATATTTGGTAACTGTGAAACCAGATAATAATATGCCACTATTGTGCGTCCTTTGCGGCAATTTTCATAAGATCCGCAACTTTAGGGTTTAGATATGCAGCAAACATTTCGGCAAGTGCGTCTGCAGAATAATCATAGAATGCGGCACCATTTTTAACACCAATTCTGAATCCTGCAGCAATAGTTTTATCGGGTTTAATTTCCATTCCTTTTTTAATTTCTGCTTTAAGCTTGGTTTTAAATGTTGATTCCAAAGCCTTAAGGTCTTTTTCACTCAACAACACAGAAAGCTCAGAGGCATCTGTATCTTTTACCCATGCTTTTACTGTTTCTGGGATTATCTTTCCCAATACATCTTTTGACAGAGCTTTTCCGGTTTCATCCTTAATAAGTCCGTCAAGTTCAGCTACAATTGAATCTTTGAAAGAAAGAAGCATATTTCTTCCTGCCTGGATAATTGCTTCATCACTGGCTTTTTCCATGCGTTTAGTTTCTGCTTTTGCATCTTTAATGATTTGTGCAGCTTGGTCTTCGGCGTTTTTCTTAATTGTTTCTGCTTTTTTTTCTGCATCGGCAATTATTTTTGCAGCCTCTTTTTCAGCGGCCGTTACACCGTCTTTTTTGATTTTATCAATCAGTTCCTGTAATTGTACATCCATTACAATACCTCACATATTTGTATCCAAATATAATATATTATTTTACTCCTAAAATAACGATTTTTCAATGAAAAAAGATGGAATCATATATAAAAAAATGCTCCGCAAAAATTGTAAGATAAGGAAAACAGTCATACTTCCGCTAAGGTGTGTCTGCAAACTACTGCTGAGCTTGTAAAGAAATATTTTTCTCGCTTCGCTCGTCAAGCTCAGATGTAGTTTGCAGCCACACCTACGCTCACGTATGACTGTTTTCAAAATGCTTTTAATTATTCGCTCCGCATTTTTTAAGTCTATTCTTTGAGTTTTTTATTATAAATACTTTTTTTATATAATATTATTATTTGGCTGCAATCTATTCCTTTAACCCAAAAGAATAAATTGTCTTTGTTTTCATTTCCTGACCGGGTTTTAGGATGCAACTTGGCCAGTCTTTTTTGTTTGGGGTGTCGGGGAAACATTGAGTTTCAAGACAGAAAGCATCGTGACTGTTGTAAACGCGGCCGTGTTTTCCGATTGTTCCTTTTATGAAATTTGCTGTATAGAACTGGCAGCCTTCCATGTTTGTGTAAACAGACATTTCTATGCCTTTTGTAGGTTCATAAACAGTTGCAAATTCTACGAGATCTGTATCGGAAAGTGGAAGTCCACAGTCGGCTTTAGCTGGATCAAACATTTCGGTAACATAACAATGATCATAACCAACTCCAATTTGTTTTATATCCTTTCCAATTTTCTTTTCTTTTGTAAAATCAAATGGAGTTCCTTTTACATCAAGTAATTTACCAGTTGGAATAAGTTTTGAATTTACTTCAAGAATCTTTGATGAATTCATTTTCATTATATGCTCACCAATGTTTCCATTACCAGCAAGATTAAAATATGCATGATTTGTAAGATTAACTGGAGTTGCTTTATCTGTTGTTGCCTTATAACTGATTGTAAGATTGTTATTTAAATCAAGGATATATGAAATTGACATTTCGCAGTTTCCAGGAAAACCTTGTTCACCATCAGGAGAAACTCTTGTAAATTGAATTCCACTTGATTTTTTTGTTTCTATGATGTGTGCTTTAAACATCATTTTATTATAACCATCAAATCCACCATGTAGTGTATTTGGTCCATCATTTTTATCGAGTTTGTATGTTTTATCACCAATTGAAAATTCTGCTTTGCCAATTCTATTTGCAAAACGACCAACTGCAGCACCAAAGAATTTGTTGCCATTTACATAGCCATCAAATGTTGAATGACCTACAATTATATCAGTGTCTTTACCAAACTTATCTTTAACAACAATGCTTGTAATAGTACACCCATAATCTGTACATGAAAAAGACATATTATCATTAGAAATTGTATAAAGATGAACCTTTGTTCCGTCTGCAAGAACGCCCCATTTTTGTTTTTTGATTTTCATATTTCCTCCAAAGTTGGTAAACCTAAAAATTGCTTTCGCAATTTTTTTAACGGTTTGCTATTTAACACAGTCCGCCAGCGGCCTTACACATTTCATTGTCGGACTTGACCCGGCAATCTATAACATATCTATTATAAACTGAATTTCTGTAATTGAACAGTTAAATTTTTGAGCAATCTCTTCGGCAGTTGCACCGTCTGCAAACATTTTTCTTACAAGTTCAGGCATACGTTTCTTTTTTTCTTCTTCCGACATCTTCCTTGGCTGTTCATCATATACTTTTGTAATAATCAAAGGAATTTCGTGGTATGCTGCTCCATCTTGAGTTACAACTGTTTCATTTTTTTGAATTGATTTAGCTTTTGAAGGTGGGGAATATGTATCATTAGATTGTTCAAAAAGATTTCCCTGTTCCGGGTTCTTATTATTAATTTTTACTTCATAAGCAGATTCCGGATCAACAACAGTTTTAAATGTATACTTTTGTCCTTTATTAATTTTGTCTGCTTCTGCAATCATATCACGCAATCGCGAAGTAGCTTCCTTAAAAAGCTCCATTTTTCTATCTGCATCATCAAGCATATTTTGAATTCGTTTTGTTGTTTCTTTTGCAAGATATGTATCGCGGTCTGCAGCCATGTCTATTTCTTTTATAAAATGATTTACTTTCTGTTCTGTTTTTTCAATAATTTTATCTGTTGAAAAGAGTCTTTTAAAACGAATTAAAAATACAATCCAAAGAATGATATTTAATGTTAATACTGAAATCACAAAAAAAGTCATTTATTTTTCCAATTACCTTATTTTAAATCTTACCTTGTAATGTCGACAATAGTTCCTACATATCTGGGTTTAGCATCGTTGTATCCGTTGAATACAGTTTTTTGTTCTTTTTTACCGTTTCGTTTTTTACCAGGATTCTGGTATGTTCCTGCCCCGCCCTTATGTCCATCGGGATTAACATTGTTTGTATTTGCTTTGTCGTTATTTGTTTCTTGTACTCTCTGCGACATTTCTAAATTTTTTTGAATCTGCTGTTGTTGCTGTACTGACTGCGATACTTGTGCTGCCTGCTGCTGTCCTCCAATATTACGCGCAACATTTGAAATTTGAGAATACATATTTTGAAGATCAATCGGCTGAATACCCATCAGGCTGCTCCTCTGCTAAAGAAGGCGGCTCGTAATCTCCGCGCTTACTGAAACTTCTGTCGTAGTAGAAAGTAACATGCTTTGTATCCATCTTGACTTCGTCAAGGACATCCCTAACATATATTTTAACACCAGCATAAACTGTTTCTTCAACTTTAACTTTTCCAACAGCTTTAAGTTCACGTAAGTGTGCCTGAATCTTATCGATTTCGTTTGTCATTTCCTGGAGTTCTTCGCCAATCTGCTTGTTCTTGTTCTTAAGAGCAGCAAGTTTTTCTTCTTTTTCCTGTGGAAGTTTTTTACGAAGTTTTTTCTGCTGTTCAAGATTCTGAATATCAAGCTCGTTGTTTTCATAGTCTCTGGTTGAATCTGTCTGATTTTTCTGAAGTTCAAGAAGACGTTTTTTAGCACGTGGGTCAATACCAACTTCAAGAATGGTTTCTGTACCACCACCAGGAGAACCAACTTTACGTGCACAGATTTCCTCTGTTGCAAGAAGATGTCCACCAATAATCTGAGCCTTTTTACCGCGAAGTACAATATTCTTCATTGCAGTAATATTTGAATTTACGATTGAATCTGAAACAATAACATTTTCTTCTACTTCGACAGTTGTATCGTTTATGAACTTTGCCCACAAAGATTTTCCTGCTTTTATGAAGCCTTCACCCTTACCGAATACACCCTGACGAACAATAATATTTCCGGTTGCTTCAAGAACAGACTTATCAACAATTCCGTTAACTTCAATATTTGTTGCTTCAACTTTATAGCCTTCTTCAACAGAACCTTTAATAACAACTGTACCAACAAACTTAATATCACCAGTTTTAACATTAACTGCATCAAGAAACTTAATTGGTTCAACAGTAATTTTACCATTTACAAGCATAACTTCTCCATCGACAGAGGCTTTGATTGTAACACCATCGCGGTCAAAGTGAACATTTTCACCAAGCTGTATCTGAATATCTTTTCCGTTCTTTGCTTCGAGGTAGCGTCCAAAAATTGTTTTACCACCTTTACCTCGTTCAGGCTGCATTTTTGTTGCAAGAGGTTGTTCGGCAATAACGTTTTGAATCTGATTAAGTTCCTTATAGTTAATCTGTCCAGTTTCAGAAACTTTTGCTTTTAATCGTTTTGGATCTGTTTCAAAATTATAAAGAAGATAAGCATCTTTTCCATCTACAGGAAGAATTGCATTTGCAACTTCAAAAGGAATATTATAAACAGGATTATCTACAAACTCATTTATTTTAGCTTCGTCGTAACATTGTTCAATTACACCTTGAGCACTAAGAGCTCGTTTAATAGATTCCGGAGATGCTTCTGCACCACTCAAAGCAGGAGGCGTAACAATAATTGATGCCTTCATTTCATCTTTTGTACATTCAACTGAAATAAGAACATCACCTGCAGATACATGTTTATACGCACCAACTATGCAGTATTCATTATCTGTTCCCTGTTTAACAAATTTCTTAACAAGAGATTCATCGACATCAATTGTGTCTGGTCTATTGATTTCCTGCATGACATCTTTGAACTCAACTGGCATTCCTTTTCCAACAGGAGGAATAACCTTGAGCATGATATCTGAAGAAAAATGATGTACATAAAAAAGTCCGTCTCTGTCTTTGAGGCTTTCCTGTTCTTCTGAACCATCTTCTGTAAAGAGTCCATCCGAGGCAAGTTTTCGAACTTTTTTGATTGTTGAAGGATCCTGATAAATCCGCAGCTTCCAGGGCTTTTTACCCATTCCCAAAAAACCGTCGCTTCCGCGTTCTATAATTTCATATTGCAATGCAGAAACCTTTGAATCTAGTTGAACTGCTGCATCCTGAAGTGCTTCGTCAATAGTGTCTGCATGAACTTCTACAGAATGAAGCTCTTTGTCCAGTTCGAGACGCTTTCGCATTTCTTCGCGGATTACATCAAGAGTTACCATTTATTAAATGATTCCCTTTCTAAGGTTTGTAAGCTTTGCCCTTAGACGCAAGTTTGCTTTAGTATGAAGCTGTGAAATACGTGATTCACTTACTTCAAGAACTTCACCAATTTCTTTAAATGTCAAATCTTCATGATAGTAAAGTACAATTACCATTTTTTCTTTTTCCGGTAATTCACTGATTGCCTGTGCTATTACTTTACGGATTTCTTCTCGTTCAGCAATTACATCAGGATTCAAGCTTGCAGGAGATTCTATATTATTACCGATTGACATGTTATCATTGTCGTCACCTGCGTACCAGACATCATTCAAAGAAAGAATACTTGTACCAGAAACTTTCATAATTGTACGGTGATATTCTTCTTCGGTCATATTAAGTGAGTCTGCAATTTCTGAATCACTTGCAGGACGACCAAGTCGTGATTCAAGAGAAACAATTGCATCTTCAATTTCACGAGACTTCTGTCGTACAGAACGAGGAACCCAGTCCATCTGACGCAATTCATCAAAAATGGCACCACGAATTCTTGTTACTGCGTAAGTTTTAAACTTAACATTTTTTGCAGTATCATACTTACTTATTGCATCGAGCAGACCAAACTGTCCGTAACCAACAAGGTCGTCAAATTCAACGCTATTAGGCATGCCTACTGCAACTTTTCCAGCAACATATTTTACAAGAGGCATATACTGACGTATAAACTTATCTCGTATTGCTGGAGACTTTGTCTTTTTGTATTCATTCCAAAGATCGTCTTCTTCCTGTTCGTCGTTAATCGGCATAATTTTTCATCCTTTTACGTTTCTTCTGCTAATATTGAACTAATTGCCTTCGCCATGAGCGACGCATCCTTTATTTCACCATCACTTATATCTGAGGTTTTAAAATTTGTTGCACTTTGAACAAATTTTGATTCGTCAGAATCCGAAATAACTACTGTATCATCTTCTTTGCTGTCGGAAGAAGCTATTTTTAAATCAGACATATCTGGAAGAGTATCAAGCTCATTTCCATCATTTTCCTGTTGTTTTACTATAGCTTCCCTTCTTTTTTCTGCTTCCTTGTTAGTTTCAGATTCATTTCCCGAAAAATTTGTAACTGTTTCAAAATTTCTTATAGGTACAAATTCATCTTTTGGAACAATAACTTCCTGTGTAGTATCTTTTGAGTTTCCGGAATTGTAATCTGATTCATTTAGCATCTGATGATTTTCACCAACATCATAATGATTTGGATTTCCACTTTGCTCCAAAGGTTCATCTTGAATTACAATATCTATATGCTGACCAAGATTTTGTTTATCTGAAGAAGTAACAAAGCCTGCGGAATTTGCACTGTCTGATTGTTCTGCAACTACAGTTTCTACTGTAAGGAACTTTTCAAAAACAAAAGAAATTCCAAATGCTAAAATACCAAATACAACTCCAAAGATTAATGCTATAAGGAAGATATGGCCAAAGCCGGCTTTTGAAAAGAATCCACATACAAGAGATAAAATGAAACCAGATGCTGCACATATAGTAATTGACTTTATGTTTTTCATTATACCTCCCGTCTACTTATTTGTACTATTATATACCATATTTTTAAAAAAATACAGTTTTTTTTAATATTTTGGCTTCTTACCAAGGAACTTCTTTATAAAGCTTGAAACGCCTTCATTATATTCCGGTTCTGTTTTTTCAATTTTTCCTACAATGTGTTTTAGACAAACTGCAGGTTTAGAAGTTGGATTTACAACAATAAACGGTTTTTGCCTGATAACACTAGCCTGAACAACAGGATCTTCGTAAACGAATCCAAGATATTCAACCTTATAACCGAGGAATTGTCCTACAATTGTAATAATGCGTTCAGAAATACGTTTTCCTTCATCTGCTGAATGTACACGGTTTACAATTAATTTAATATCAACATTATGATCAACAATTTCTGTTGTAATGATTTTTATGATTCCGTAAGCATCTGTAATGGCAGTAGGCTCTGGAGTTGTAACAACAAATACTTCATCGGCAGCGGCTACAAACTGGAGAACATTATTTGCAATACCCGCACCTGTATCTATAATAATTATATCTGCGTTTCCAAGAGAAGCAAATTGAGTTGCAAAATAATCAAGCTCGTCTACGCTGAGATTTGCAATTTTTGAAAAACCGTTTGCTCCTGCAATAAACTTAATGCCAAACTCAGTATCCATGACAATTTCTTTCATTGTTTTCTTTTTGTTGATTACGTGCATCATGTTGTACTGAGGAACAATATTAAGGAGAACATTTACATTTGCCATACCAAGGTCACCGTCTATGAGAATAACCTTTTTTCCAAGCTGGGCATAAGCAATAGCCATGTTTACAGCAAAATTAGTTTTACCTACACCACCTTTACCACTTGTAATTGCAATGATACGCGTATTGTGATCTTTCTTTACCTGTGGTGTTTTTACAACTCCCTGATTTTCGGCTGAATCATCTGCTGGTGGAGTTCCAAGATCATCTTTCATTAATGCTCTTAATTCTTCTGCCTGTTCTTCCATAATTAATGTTCTCCAAATTTATTTTCTATATGGTCTCTGTTTATGTTAAAACCGTTTAAGTTTTTAAGTATTTCAACTATTGATGCCTTATGTATATTTCTTGAAATAACTTGTCCGTCGGTTATATAAGAAATTGGTTTTCTTTTATCCCACAATACACTTATTATGTTTCCAAACTGTTTTGTTTCATCGCATTTTGTAACGATAACAGAATCATAACCAAGCGGTTCATAATTTCTAAAGATATTCTGAAGGTCACTTGCTTTAGTCGAAGCTGTTACAGAAAGATATACATCGGGATTCATATTTACATCGAGCAGATTTTTCATCATTCCAATATGAGTTGCATCATTTGGACTGTAGCCGCCTGTATCTACAAAAATATAATCTACATGTTCTTTGTTTTCTTCATAAATCTGGCGTACATCATCTGGTGTTTCTGCCTTTTGAACTTTTTGTCCCATTGCATCTCCAAGACGAGTCAGCTGCTCAACTGCACCAACACGCATAGAATCAATAGTAAAAAGACAGATTTCCGGTTTCTTAATGTTTTTATTTTTTGCATCTAAAATTGTACTTGCGGCAAGCTTAGCGATTGTTGTAGTTTTTCCAACTCCTGTTGGACCTACAATTATTACAACATGAGGAGGTCTGAAAGGACGTTCTTTTGAAATTTGAATTGATTCTCCAATCCAGTCTACAACATATCGTTCAACAAGGTTAAAATCATCAAGCTCATCAAGTGAAAACTGTGCACGAATTTTTTCTTCTATCATGCGGATATATGACATTGTAAATTCGTTCTGTTCCAAAAGTTCTTCAATGCGTTTTATTGTTTCATGAAGTTCGCCTGAGGATGAATTTATGTTTGTATTTATTGAACTGATTTTTTTGTCCATTTCATCCATTTTTGCAGCTATTGAATTTAAAGCCATATTCATAACAGTATTGTTCTGATTCTGTAAAATTGCCTGTCTGTTTTTTTCAAGTCGTTCTGCTTCAGATTCTCTGTCTCGTTCCTGATACGAAGTTGGATCATATGCCTTTTTATGATTTACAATATATGTAACAACCTGAACTTCTTTTTGTTTGAGTCCAAGAAAACCACAGGATTTAAATTTTGACTGACGATCTTTAATTTCATAATCGTCGCCGTACATATTCTGCAGCTTCAATTTACATTCTGCTAAAGTGGCGCCTTCAATAGTCTGTATGGTTCCGCTTCCTAACGACATTTTTTATATAACCTCATCTTTATCATCAATTTTATCTACAACTTCAATAAGCACATGTTTACCGGCTGCCATAACTTCCATATCTGAAAGAACTATTATTCCAGGCATTTCTCTTTCTGTAGAAGATTTAACAAGCGGTCGTACAGCCTGTGTACAAAGTATAATTGGTTGAAGTCCTTTTTCTGTTACACGGGCAAGACACGAACTTACTGTTTGAATCCATTTTCTTCTGTCTACAGGATCAAGTGCAACCTGAGGCTTTGAACCGTCTGGTGGGAATACTGCATTTGTTTGCAGCAAGGTTGTAAAGCCTTCTGAAAGCTGAATTACTCTTAACTTATGATCTGCCTGATCTGCATACTGCAGACAAATCTGAAGTCCAAGAGCTTCGCGTACCTTTTCTGTAAGATCACGCGGATCTTTTGAAATTGCAGCATAATTTGCAAGTGTTTCAAGAATTGTAACAATATCACGAATAGAAACATTTTCTTCCAGAAGATTTTGCAGTACGCGTTGAATTTGTCCATAGGTGAATTTTGCTGTTTCCAGAACTTCGGTAACAAGCACAGGATTTTTTTCTTTAACAGTATCAATGATTGCAGAAACTTCCTGTCGTCCAAGCATCTTGGCTGCATTGGCACGAATTAATTCTGTAATATGAGTTGCAATAATAGTTGGAGGATCAACTACTACATAGCCGGCTTCTTCAGCTTCTGCACGCTCATCTTCGGGTAACCAGATTGCATCCATTCCAAAGGTTGGATCTTTTGTTTTTTCACCTTTTAGCGGATGCATTACATTACCGTTATCCATACACATATAATATCCAAGCCTTATTTCTGCATGACCAGCTTCAATTCCTTTAATTTTAAAACTGTATTCATTTGGAGGCAATGTCATATTATCCTGAATATGAATTTTTGGAATAACAAATCCCATGTCCAGTTTTGCTTCGTTTCGTATACGCGTAATACGTTCCAAAAGCTCAGCACCTTTTTCTTTATTAACAAGAGGAATAAGTGCATATCCAAGCTCAAGCGAAAGATTGTCAATAAGCGCAATTTTTTCCGAATCGGGTGAGGAAACTCCGGATTGATTTGTGCTTTTTGCCTGTTCTTCTTTTTGTCTTTGTATTTCCTTTTCCTTTGTTTGCTTTTTAGATAATCTATAACCAATGTAAATAAATACACCGCCAACAGGAATAAGCAGCCACTGTGTTCCTGCTCTAAGAGCAATTCCTGTTATTATAAGAATGGCACCAACAATTATGTATTCATGGCCGTCTCTTGTAAAATCATTTTTAATCTGCTCTCCAAGTTCTTCATCTGACTTTGTACCAGTAACGAGCAAACCTGTTGCAAAAGAAATAATGATTGCCGGCAGCTGCGACATTAAGCCGTCACCAATTGTAAGTATTGAATAAGTTTTTAACGAATCTGAAAAATTCATTCCGTTAAAACGCATGCCTACAATAAAGCCGCCAATTAAGTTTACGACAGTAATAAAAATTCCTGCTTTTACGTTTCCTGATACAAACTTGGAAGAACCGTCCATGTTAGAATAAAAGTCTATTTCTTTTCGGATTGCATCTTTTAAACGCATTGCTTCCTGGTCATCAATCATACCGGAATTAAGACGATTATCTACATCAAAAAATTTCTGGCTCATTGAGTCCAAAGAGAAACGTGCTGCAACTTCTGAAACGCGACCGGCACCTTTTGTTACAACAAGTAATTGAACGACAATCAAAATTATAAATATTACAAAGCCGATTACAATGTTGTTTCCTGCAACAATATTTGCAAATGCCTGTACCATTGCACTTTGTTCAGAAGAAATACCTGAAGCAACTGTTTTTGCGCTCAAAATCAATCTTGTAGAAGCAATGTTTATACCAAGACCAAACATTGTCTGCACAAGAATAATACGCGGGAAGGTTTGAAAATTAGAAGCACGAGGTGTTGTAAGAACAGCAAGCATGATTATAACTGAAAATGCAAGGTTTAAAATCATGCATAAATCTATGAGAATTTTTGGAATAGGAATGAAGAGCAGAAAAATAACGAGAACAATGCTTACAGCAACGTAATTATGCTGTATTAAATTCATTACTTTTCCACGACTTTCGTTTGCCATTAGTCCCCACCCAGCAATCTACTATTTCTCGTCTTCTTGAGAGTTATTCTGTATATGGCTATATACAACGGCTATTGCCGTCCAATACGCATTTGGTATTATATCACCAATTTGTACATCTGTATATAGTCCTCGAGCAAGTGGACGATCTTCCTGAATTGGAACATCATTCTGTCTTGCAAGATTTTTTATATAAAGTGCAGTTTCATCAACACCTTTTGCAGTAACCTTTGGAGCTAAATCTTTTTCCTGTTCATATTTTAATACAACTGCAAAATGTGTAGGGTTTGTAATTACTACATCTGCTTCAGCAACGGCATGAGGAATATTCTGCTGCAGAAGCTGACGCTGCATCTGTTGAAGTCTACCCTTTACTTCAGGATCTCCTTCTAATTCTTTATATTCCTGCTTTACTTCCTGTTTTGTCATTTTCATGCTTTCACGATGCTCACGTCTCTGCACAAAATAATCAGGTATGGAAAGTACCAGAAAAAGGACAGCTACAATTACAAGAATCTGAGCTGCAATTGAAGCAATTTTACCAACTGCAGAAAGAATCTGTCCGTTACTTACAATTTCAATAAGTGTAAAAATATTGCGGCGGATAGTTATGTAGCCTACAAAAATAATTATAAAAACTTTTAAAAATGATTTTGCAATATTAAAAAGACCTTTACCGGAAAAAATTGTTTTTCTAAAATATTCGCCGAACTTAGGAGTAATTTTACTGAAATTTGGTTCAAGTGGTTTTGTTGTAAAAATAAAGCCTTTGTTTTGAATAATGTTTGAAATTACTGCGGCGATAATTGCCACTAGTCCTACAGGAGCCAGCATTTGAAGATAATTAATAAGAAATGCAGACATCAGATTTGCATCACGTACATCTGGTTCATGTGCACGCGAAAAATAATAATTGAAAATATAAATGCATTGAGACAAAAACCATTTGCCTAGAAAAATGAGAACTACAATTCCTAAAAGAAGAATAAGCGCGCTTGAAATATCCTGACTTTTTGCAACACGTCCTTCTTTACGTGCCTGTTCAAGCCTGTGCTCCGACGGTTCTTCTGTTCTTCCTTCATCTTCGGCAGCCACTTACTTTATAATCCCTCCCATATTCAAAAATAAATCTTCCAATGTTTTAAAGCCACCTGCAAATGAGCGTACAAAGAAATCTGTAATTGACGGAAGCATAAGCATTATAAGCAGAAAGGCTGTAAGAATCATAATTGGAAATCCTTCTGACAGAAGGTTCATCTGTGGTGCAGCTTTTGAAAGAAGACCCGTGCAGATAGTTATAAGCATAAGCGTTCCCATAATAGGAAGTGCTATTATAAGTGCATCAGCAAAAAGTTTAGTAAGTCCTTTGAGCATAAAAGTAACAAGCGATTCCTGACACGAAGCAACAGAAAGAGCAGTAAGTGTTTTAAAGCTTGAAGTTAGTCCGCCCAGAAAAAGTCTTTGAAACCACTGATTCTGCATAAAAACAAGCATTGCTATAAAATTAAAAAACTGTCCCATAAGAGGATTTTCAACCTGGGCCATTGCATCATAAGTACTTGCTGCAGAAAATCCCATCTGGAATGCGGTAAACTGTCCTGCTGTACTAAAGGCTGCAAAAATAATTGTTATATAAAAGCCGATTATAATTCCTATAAAAGCTTCGCCTGTAAGCAGCATTATAAAATAAAGTGAAAAGGCTCCGTCGGTTCCAAGAAAAACATTATATGCAGAAAGGTCTGTGTTTCCCATAATGAAAAAAGCCATATAACCTGCTAATGCAACTTTTGCAATTCTTGAAACTGCTCTTGTTGAAAAAAGTGGAAGAGTCATAATAAGTGCAAAGCATCTTACAAAAATCAGAAGGTAAACAGGAGCTTTAGAAAGAATCAGGTCTATCACTTTCTGCAGCCCCCTTTATTTTGCAAAATCCGGAATTCTACTGAACAACGCTACTGTATATTCACTTAAATTGCTGAAAATAAAACCGCCTAGTAAGGCAACAAGCAAAAGAATAACAAGAAGCTTTGGTAAAAAAGTAAGAGTCTGTTCCTGAATTGAAGTAACTGCCTGTAAAATAGCTACTATAAGTCCAACAATCAGAGCAAGTCCCAGAATTGGTGCAATGATAGTAATTATCTGAGTAACTGCGCCTCTCATTAATGATATTACTTCACCAATACTCATACAATTCCCGCCTTACTACCTTATTACTGAAATAAAAAGCTGATTTGTTAAAAGTCCCCAACCGTCAACAAGAACAAAAAGAATAAGTTTGAACGGCATTGAGATTTGAACAGGAGGCAGCATCATCATACCCATTGCCATAAGGATACTTGCAACTACCATATCTATGACAATAAACGGAATATATAAAAGCACACCAATTTTAAATGCAACTGTTAATTCATGAAGGATATAAGAAGGAACAAGAATATATGTAGGTACATCGCTTGGAGTTTCCGGTTTTTCAAGTCCAGACATATTCATGAACATTTTGATATATGAAGTGTCGTCTGACATTTGAGTAAACATAAATTCTCTTATAGGTGCTTCTGCTTCTTTGTAGGCTTGTTCCAAACCAATTTCGCCGTCTGATAATGGCTTAAAGGAATTATTATACATTGTTGTAAAAGTCGGCCACATAATAAACAATGTCATAAACGCTGCTATACCATTTAAAATTGCTGTAGGCGGAACCTGCTGAAGAGAGAGTGCTCTTTTTATAAAATCAAGAACAATCGAAAAACGAAGAAAGCATGTTACAAGCAGCAGAATACTTGGAGCTATTGTAAGAATTGTAAGTATAAGAAGTAAGCGAACAGAAAAAGCAACTTCTTGTCCACTCTGAGGCTCTGTGATTTGAATGGCAACATTTGGAATTTGAACAGGCTTTATGTTATCGTTCATTTCTGTTGTGCCCTGTGCAGAACCTCCGGGAAAATTCTGATTCTGCTGACTTTGAGCACTTATATTTGTAAATGAAACAATGAGAAACAAAATTATTAAAAATGATTTTTTAAATGTTTTCATTTGGAACTTCTGTTTCTCCATTTTCGTTTTCATTTTCAACTGTATTTTTTGAAAGATTTTCAACAGCACGTTCTGTATTACTGTAAATATTCTGCTTGTTTCTTGGTCCGTTTGGCATGAACATTTCTAAGACATCGCCAAAATTCATTGGTTTTTTTGTATTTTGTTTTTTGTCAAAATTCAAATTCATTGCAGATATCATTTCTTTATCTGTAATTTCTGCAATAAGATTTATGTTGCTGTCTGTAACTCCAAGCATAAAACAACGATCAACAAGAGTTACAATTTCTACGGATTTTCCTGGTGCAAAATTTAAAGAAGATACGCGACGCATAAAATCATCATCGCTTTGAACATTGTTGTTTCGTTTTTTGAAAAATCTTAATATTCCGTAAAGAGCAGCAACTACAAGTGCAAGAACAACAACCATTTTAATTATCATGCCTGTTGTTGAAGGTGCTTTATAAGTTTGAGCTGTACTTCCGGTAATATCTGTTGATTGTGTATCTGAAAAATAATTTTTATTATTTTCAAAAGAAGAATTAACAGTATTTTGAGAAACCTCATTTGAAGTTTCTGCATTTTGAGAAAAAACAAAATTGTTAAACAATATTAAAAAAGAGATTATAAAAAGAGATTTTAATCTCTTTCGAGATATTATATTTTTTACCAATTTCCCCACCCTAAAAAATCGGTTTTAATTTAAATCGTTTACTCTTTCCATAGGAGAAAGAATTTCAGTTACACGAACACCAAAGTTTTCGTCGATAACTACAACTTCTCCTTTTGCAATCTGTTTATGATTTACAAGAATATCAACAGGTTCACCGGCAAGCTTATCAAGCTCAATAATTGTACCTTCACCCATTCCTAAGATATCCTTTATAGAACGTTTTGTACGACCAAGTTCTACGGTCATTTCCATGAATACATCCATGATAAGACCAATATTTCCCTGTTCGCCAGAACTCATTCCACTTGCAAGATTTGGGAACTGCAAAGATTGTACATTAGGAACATTCATTCCCATATTTACACCCATATTAGCTGGCATCTGCATGCCACCCATTGCACCCATTCCCATATTCATATTCTGCTGCATACCACCCATTCCCATGTTTGGCATTCCCATATTTGCCTGCATTCCACCGCCCATGGCCATTGAACCCATTTGAGCACCGCCTCCCATTGCGGCTCCACCAAGTCCAAGTTGTCCTGCAGGATCTGCACCCATACCCATACCACTTAGTGCATCCATTCCAAGACTTGCCATAGAATCATCACCACCTGCAGCGGCACCACCACCAAGAGCATTTGAGATTTTTTCTGCAGCATCACCGCTAATACATTCCCAAAGAGTATAGGCTTTACCATCTAAAGTTAAAGGATAACTTGTAAGAACAAAATCGCCTTGAGGGAACATAATCATTGCTTTAGATTCATTAACACTTTCTGGAGTTGCATAAGTAATTCCAGGAAGTTTTGAATCAAGCTGATTTATTTGTGCACTGATATGAGTTGCTACAATTTCTGAAACAACAGAAAGAACCATATCATCAACTTCTGTTGCTTCTTCATTATTTACAAGAGCAAAAAGCTTAAGAGAAAAATCAGTAGAGAGAATGTAAAGATGACTACCTTTAATTCCTTCATTATAGTCTGCATTAATTCCAACTACAACTTCCGGAAGTCTGGCAAGAACTTTATCTCTGCTTGAAAGTTCAACAACAGGATTTTCAACAACAAAATTATTTCCTGTATATTTATTAATATTTTCTTCAAGTTTTGGCTTTAAATCTTCTGCCAATTTTTGAAGAGTTGGAATATCAATATGATAGTTTGGTCCATTGCCTACGTGTCCTGATGAATTTAATCCATCAACTGCAACACCTGAAAGCAAAGCATCAATTTCATCTTGTGAGATAGCACCATCACTCATACGATTCGTCTCCTTCTACAGAAAGTTCTTCGAATTCTTCGGTTTCATCACCATCTTCAAACTTTCCTGTTATCTGTACAGCCATTTTTTTACCGACAACACCAGGCTGACAGTAAAACTTTTTCTTATTTCCAACACTTAATGTAAGCGGATCGCCTACTTTTATGCTTGAAAGACGTACAATATCGCCGCATCTGAGCGAAAGAACGTCTCTTATTGGCAGATTAATTGTTCCAATTTCTGCCACAATATCCATATCAACAGAAGAAATCTGTCCCTTGATTGTTCCAAGGTACTGTGTTGTAGAACTTCGTCTTACAGAAGA